>DAHZZC010000246.1 GCA_027435495.1 Planctomycetales bacterium | reverse complement strand
GTCGGCGGGCTGCACAACAAGCTTCCGTTCAGCTACTATGTGGACGTGGTTCGCTGGATCAAGGAAGCGGCGCCTGAGATCCACATCAAGGCGTACACGGCGGTCGAGATCGAGTTCTTCGCGAAGATTTCCCGGAAGTCGGTGGAGACGATCCTTCACGAGCTGATCGAGGCCGGTTTGGGTAGCCTCCCCGGTGGTGGCGCGGAGATCTTCCACCCTGAGGTCCGCGAGCAGATATGCGGGGCGAAGGCTTCCACGGAGAGCTGGCTGAACGTCCACCGGACGGCCCACCGTCTCGGCCTGCACTCGAACGCGACGATGCTTTACGGCCACATCGACGGCCCGAAGCACCGGATTGACCACATGGTTCGCCTGCGCGAACTCCAGGACGAGACGGGCAGCTTCCAGACGTTCATCCCGCTCGCATTCCACCCCGACAATTCGCAGATGGCCCACATTCCCAAGCCTTCGGGTGTGATGGACCTGAAGGTGATGGCGATCAGCCGCCTGATGCTGGACAACTTTCCGCACATCAAGGCGTACTGGGTGATGCTCGGTCTGAAGACAGCGCAGGTGGCGCTCGCCTTCGGCGCCGACGACCTCGACGGAACCGTCGTCCACGAGAAGATCTACCACGAGGCCGGCGCCGAGACCCCGCAGGAGGCGACGGTCGCCGAGATCCGCCGGCTGATCGAGGAGGCGGGCCGCGTCCCGGTCGAGCGGGATACGCTCTATCACCGGATCGAGCGTGACGGCGGCACCTGGTCTCCCCGAGAGCATATCGACGTCCCGGGCCTCGCTCTGGCCGGCGCGGACTCAAAATGAACCACAGAGACACTGAGACACAAAGAAACCCAAAAGAAAAAGCCTATTTTTCTTCTCTGTGCCTCAGTGTCTCTGTGGTGGATTGACTGTCTCTCTGTGATGGATTTGCCATGGGACGGGATTGACGGAAGCAGCGGATCGCGCTAAGATCCCCGCGATTCCGGCCCCGCCCTCGATTCGGCTCAAGGAGGAGCCTTCCCCCGATGCGCGACCACAACAAGGCGTTCTGCCGCCTCGTGGCCGAGACCTTCGACGGCCCCGGCCCGGTCTATGAGTTTGGCTCGTATCAGGTCGAGGGGCAGGAGGGCTACGCGAACCTCCGGGCGATGTTCGCGGGCCGCGACTATGTCGGCTGCGACATGCGCCCCGGCCCCGGCGTCGATCGCGTCGAGGACGTCACCGCGATCAACCTTCCCGATCATTCCGCCGGGACGGTCCTCTGCATCGAGACCTTCGAACACGTCTTCGAGGTCAGGCGCGCCTTTGACGAGGTCTACCGGATTCTCAAGCCGGGGGGGATGTTCGTCATCACCTCGCCACTGAACTTCCGCATCCACGGCTATCCCGACGATTACTGGCGGATGACCCCGAGCTGCCTCCGGCGGATGCTCGAGCCGTACGAGGTCCGCGTGACTGGCTACCAGGGGCATCGGGCGTTCCCGCATACGGTGATGGGTATCGCCCTGAAGACGCCGGCCCCGGCCGACGCCCTGGCGCGGTGCTCGCGACTGGTCGCCTCGTATCGCGAGTGGTGCTGCGAAACCGAGCGGTCGATGCCGGCTGTCGAAAAGTTCCGCCGGCTCGCCGCGCAGGTGTACCGGTCGAAGGGAGAACGCCGGCAGTTGGCCGACTACTACGCGGCCGAGTTCCACGTCGATCGCGGGCCGATCCCGGCCGCGGCCTGAGGCACGAGGACCCGAAGTCATGTCGAAGACTGTCGAGCGACTGGTCGTCCTGGGCCTGGACGGGGCCACCTGGACCGTGCTGGACCCCATGCGGCGCCGGGGGCTGATGCCCAACCTCGACGCGTTCCTCGCCGGTGCCGCCTCCGGGACGCTTCGATCGATCGTCCCGCCGGTCACCACGGCCGCGTGGACGACCATGATGACCGGCTGCGGGCCCGCCCGACACGGTGTCTTCGACCACCGATACTACGACGCCGCCGAGAACCGGATGAAGGTCAACCACTCGGGCCGCATCCGTGTGCCGACCGTCTGGCACCTCCTGGCTTCAAGCGGTCGAACGGCCGTCTGCCTGAACGTTCCCGGGCTTTATCCGCCGCTGAAGGTCCCCGGCATCGTCGTTTCGGGGATGGATGCGCCTCACCTCGAAGCGGCCCTCTCGGCCGCTCCCGAGTTCGCCGCCCGCCGCGAGGCTGAGGCTCCCGGCTACGCGCTCGGCTACTTCTGGAAGCGCGTTCCGCGCAGCCTCGACGAGCTAAAGACCAACGCCCAGGCCACCGCTGCGAGCTTCCACGGCCGGACCGATGGCGCCTTTCTTGCCGACGAGATCGCCTCGGACTGGTCGGTGTTGATGGTCCAGTTCCAGAACCTCGACCCGTTCCAGCACCGAGTCTGGCCCTGGCTCAACGTCGATGAGACCGGTATCGACGACCCCGAGTGGAACGCTGCCGCCGCCGAGGTCATCCGCGGTCTCGACGAGTGCATCGGCCGCCTCTGCGACCTCGCTGACCGCCGGGGAGCCGCCGTGATGATGGTCAGCGACCACGGCTTTGGACCCTGCCTCGGCCGCATCCAGGTCAATCGGATCCTGGTCGATGCCGGTGTCGCGAGGCTCCCGGGCTGGGCCGGACGCCTCGGCCGCCGAACGATGCAGGTTCGCGACCGTCTCCGCCTCTGGGGCGAGAAGCGCGACCGACCCGCTGCGCGATCCGCCTCGTTCGACCAGTCGGTTGCGGCCGAGTACCGCTTCGACTGGCGGCGCACCCTCGCCTTCGCCCCGCACCAGGACACTGCGGCGATGGTCTACGTCAATTGTGCGGCGCGTCACGGCGGCGTGAAAACAGCCGCCCCCATGATGACACCCCGCCAGATCGACGAGGCCCGAACCGCCGCTTCGGAGGCGCTGGCTGAGGCCCGACACCCGGAGACCGGCGTCCCCCTCTTCCCTCGGATCATCGCGACCGCCGAGGAATACGGCATCGATCCCGCGAGCGAGGGCTACCCCGACCTCATCGCCCTCCCGGATGAGCCGTACTGGGTCCGGACCAAGCTTTCGTCGAGCCCGGCCTGGGTCGAGCCCGATGCCAATCTCCCCGGCACACACCGCCCCGAGGGGATTGTCGCACTCTCGGGTGTGGATCTACCGCCGGGACGTCACCTGCAAGCCAACCTCACCGACGCCACACCGACCATTCTGGCGATGCTCGGCCTGCCGATCCCCGCGCACATCGAGGGGAGGCCGATCGTCCAGCCGACCACTGTGGCTCGTCACCACGCCCCTGCCGAGGTTCTTGCCGGCCCGCATCACTCCGGCTTCGAGTTCACCCAGGACGAACAGGCCCTCATCGAGCGCCGACTGGCCGACCTCGGCTACCTGGAATGATCGCGGCCCGGAACCCTACTCACCCGTGAACTCAGGACGACGCTTCTCCAGGAAGGATTGAATCCCTTCTCGATAGTCGCGACTGTCGTAGACATGCCGGCGCTGGCCCTGGAGGCGCTCGAAGGTCTCGGCGCTCATCGGTCGTGACTTCGAGAGAATCCGAAGTTCCTCCTTCATCAGCGTGACACACATCGGGGAGGTCTCGGCGATCTGGTCGGCAAGCTGCCCGGTGAAGCCTTCGAGTTCGTCACTGGGCACCACATCATTGATCATCCCGAGGCGGAGCGCCCGTTCCGCGGAAATCGGACGTGCCGTGAAGAGCATCTCCTTCAGGAGCGGAACGCCGATCGATTTCATCATGTTCACAATACCTGCTGTGTTGTAGGGAACACCGAGTCTCGTCGGTGTGAAGGCGAAGGTCACCTCGGGCGTGGCGATGGTCAGATCGCAGGTCATCGCAAGCTCGCAGGCGCCGCCCCAGACGCTCCCCTCGATCATTGCGATGACCGGCATGGGGAGCAACTCGATCGAGCGGACAACCCGGCGAAGTGGATCGTCGTACGAGAGAGGATCGCGCCCCGAGGTTGGCAGTTCGGTGACGTCGTGCCCGGCCGACCAGACGGCTGCTCCCGGCTCCGCCCGAAGGATCACGGAACGGACCGACGCAGCCTTCATCTCGCTGAGCGCTCCGATCAGTTCCTCAATGAGGTTGCGGCTGAGGGCGTTCCGCTTCGCCGCGTGATTGAGTGAGACAATCCCTGTGCGGTCTTGCACCTGTCGAAGCACTAGTTGCATATGTTTTCTCGTCAGAGGTCAATATTTTCTCGATATTCGCCGAAGACATCGCGAAGGACCTGGCTGATTTCGCCGATCGTGGCGTAGGCGCGTACAGCCTCAAGGATCGGTGGCACCAGGTTTGTCGCCTGGTCCTCGGCTGATCGCCGCAAGGTCGAGAGTGAGCGTTCCACCGCGACCGAATCGCGGCCTGCCTTCAACTCACGGAGTCGATCGATCTCGCGACGGCGGACGTCGTCGTCGATCTCGAAAAGCTGCATCCTTGGCGGCTGGCCATCGGTATGAGCGTTGACTCCGACAACGATTCGTTCGTTACGCTCGACCTGTTCGCTCCAGCGATCGGCTGACTCGTCGATGAGCCGTCGCACGAAGCCGGACTCGATGGCCGGGACCATCCCTCCCATCGCGTCGATCCGGCCGAGAAGCGCCAGGGCCTCGGCCTCGATGACGTCGGTCAGATGCTCGACGTAGAAGCTCCCTCCGAGCGGGTCGACCGTGCTGGTGACTCCGGTCTCATGTGCGAGGATCTCCTGGGTGCGCAGGGCGAGCCGGACCGACTCCTCGGCTGGCAGGCAAAGGGCTTCATCCTTGCTGTTGGTGTGCAGACTCTGCGTGCCGCCGAGCACCGCGGCCATCGCCTGCAAGGCCACCCGAACGACGTTGTTCTCCGGCTGCTGTGCGGTGAGCGTCACGCCGCTTGTCTGGGTGTGAAATCGAAGCATCATGCTC
>DAHZZC010000245.1 GCA_027435495.1 Planctomycetales bacterium | reverse complement strand
GGGATGAGGCGATCGTGATGCATCTGGCCGAGGAGTTCCGCACTCAAACCGGCGAGACCGCCGATCCGCTTGATGACCCGGAGGTCCTCAACGACCTGTTCCTCCAGGCGGAGCGGGGTAAGAAGACGCTCACCCAGCGTGAGAAGGCACCTTTCCGGATCACCCACGCTGGCCAGCAGGCCCGCGTCGAGCTGGACCGGCCCCGGTTTGAGGAGGTCAGCCGGCACCTCCTGGATCGGACGATCGAGTTGACCCGGGAGATGCCCGCCGAGGCGACCGCCAAGGGTTATACCCGGTTCGACAAGATCATTCTGGTCGGAGGCGCAACCCGGATGCCGCAGATCCGCGGCCGAATCGTCGAGGAGTTCGGAATCGAACCCGAGCTCTTTGATCCGGACGAGGCCGTCGCCAAGGGCGCCTCGCTGTTTGCGCTCAAGGAATCGCTGCTTGACCAGGTCCACGACTTCCTCGCCATCCGGACCGGGGCTGAGGCCGAGGCGAACAGCCCGGTCGACCTGGGCCAGGTCTCCGATGAGGAAGTGGCCGAGGCACTCGACCACCTCGAGAAGGAGCTGGGGTTCACCCTGACGGGGCCGGTCCGGGCGTTGGTGAGCACGCGAATTGTCAATGTGCTGAGCAAGGGCCTGGGGGTCGTCGCCCGGGATGACCGAGGGCGGGACGTGATTGTCTACCTGCTTCCAAGGAACGCCGAGGTTCCGCTGGAACGGTCGACCGACTTCGGCACCGATGCCGACGATCAGGCCGCGGTGGACATCCGGGTGATGTCGGGCGATCGAGAGAGCACCGACCCGGCCGATTGCCAGGAGGTGGGAGTGGCCACCCTGGAGCTTCCCGAGGGTCTGCCGGCGCGGAGCCCGATCCGGGTCCGATTCGCGATCAACCGGGACGGGCGGCTGGATCTCACGGCCGCCGACTTGACCGGCGGGCGATCGATCGACGTCCGGTTCGAAACTGAGGCGGTGCTGAGCGCTGAGGAGGTCGCCGAGCGGTCGACCGCACTTCGGCTGCTCAGCGTCTCGTGAAAGTCGCGACGGGCGGGAAAGGGAATCCGGCTCAACGCTCCCCCTCGCGGCGGACCTTGACCTTCCGCCCCTTGATCTTGGCCGCACGAAGAGCCACGATCACGGCCTCGGCGACCTCGTCCGCGACATCGACCAGCGAGAAGCGGTCGGCGATTTCGATGGCGCCGATCTCCCGGCCGTCAATTCCGGCCTCGCCGGTGATCGCTCCGACGAGATCCTGAGGCCGGACGCCGACTTCTCGACCGGCGCCGATGAAGAGGCGAGTCATGGAGGCACGCCCGCCCGTGCGGGGGACGCGGTCCCGAGGGCGATCATTACGTGAGGCGCCAGGTCGGGCATCGCGCGGGCCGCGGTCGGACCTCGGGGCAAACTCGGGGATCTCTTCGGGCTCGTCGTCGCCGGGCCCCTCCGCGCGGTGCGCGAGCTTCACGGCGGCCAGGGCCACCTGCATCACATCGAACTCGTCGGAGAGGGATTCCACGACGACGCGGAAGTGGTCGAGGTCGCCGGCGAGGACCGCCTCCCGAAGCGCGGCGCGGGTCAGTTCGAGGCGGCGGGCCCGGAGGTCGGCCACGGTTGGCAGGCGGGCGACCTCGATTTTCTGGCGGGTCGATCGCTCGATGCCCTGCAATTGCCGGTGCTCGCGGGGTTCGGCGAGCGTGATGGCAACCCCCTCGCGACCGGCGCGGCCGACCCGGCCGATCCGGTGGACGTACGACTCGGGCTCGCAGGGTACGTCGTAGTTGATCACATGCGAAAGATGTTCAATATCCAGGCCACGGGCGGCGACATCGGTGGCGATGAGAAGGTCGATCCCGCCGGCGCGGAACCGCTTCATCACCCGGCTGCGCTGCTCCTGGGTCATCCCGCCGTGCAGTCCCTCGGCGCCGTAGCCGCGGCCGGAGAGTGTTTCGACCAGTTCGTCGACTTCCGTTCTGCGCCGGCAGAAGACGATGGCGGATGTTGGCCCCTCGATGTCGAGCACCCGGCCAAGTGCAGCCAGCTTGTGTTCCTTGGGGACGATGTAAGCGACCTGCTTGACCCGTGGGGTCGCACCCGCCGCGACCTTTTCGGCCCCGATCTTGATCTTGACCGGATCCTTCAGGTGCTTCCGGGCGATCGCGGCGATCCGGGGCGGAAGCGTTGCGGAAAACAGCAAGGTTTGCCGACCGGAGGGCGTCTCGGCGAGGATCGACTCGATATCCTCAGCGAAGCCCATGTCGAGCATTTCGTCGGCCTCGTCGAGAACGACGATCGCCAGGCCCTCCAGCGCGAGCGTCCCGCGACGAATATGGTCGAGGGCTCGGCCAGGGGTCGCCACGACCACATCGATCCCACGCTCCAGGCCGCGAAGCTGTGGACCATATGCCTGTCCACCATAAATCGGCAAAACCTTGATTCCGAGTGGTCGGCCGTAGCGATGAACCGCCTCGGCGACCTGCATGGCGAGCTCACGGGTCGGGACGAGGATCAACGACGACGGACGGGCTCGACTGGTGCCGAGCGCACCGAGCCGCTGGATCATGGGCAGGGCAAAGGCGGCTGTCTTGCCAGTTCCGGTCGCCGCCTGACCGACGAGGTCTTTCCCATCGAGGATCGGCGGGATGGCCTCCCGCTGGATGGGAGTCGGCTCCTCGTAGCCAAGCCCCTTCAGCTCCTCGACCATACGCGAATCAAGGCCCAGCGTACTGAACCCGCCCGCCACTTCCACCAGGCTCATGCCCGACATCCGACGCTCCTACCGTACCGCCGCCAGAGGAACTAACCCCGCCCGGTCCGTGACCTGGCCGGCCGCGAAAGGTGCGCCGGCGGGGCGCCGACGAGGTTCCATGGCATGGTCGTCGATTGGGAGCCGGAATACAATCGCGGTTCGGTCAGGATCTTCGCGAGAAGCCCCGGCGGGCCGCTTCAATCCTTCAGGTCGATCTCCAGTGCGGTCGGCTCGGCGCCCAGGGAGATCTCGAAACTTCCCAGAAGGCTCGACACCGGCGCAGGCACAGACGGGGGCGAAAACCCGGGCGCCGGCCCCGATGTTGTGGCCGAGGAATGGGATGGGTCCAGCCTCGAGTAGACGTGGACCTTGAACCGAACCCGAGACCCATCATCCACCAGCCAGACGGATCGAGAGGAGAAGGTCCCATCCGGAAGGATCTCGGCGATCACGTCCGAGGCGCGATCGCAGTCCTGCGAGTTGAAATACACAACGCCACCGGCCATCGGCCGTCCATAGCATCGAACGTGCCCTTCCAGGGTCGATTCTATGGGGGCCGACTCGCGTACCACCCCCAGTAACAGGCCCATCGGAAGACCACCGAGAAACACCAAACCCGTCCAGAAGCGAGCGTGGTTCATGGCAGCATGTCCGGGATCGAGTCCATGACGGGAGAGGCGATCGCCATTCCCTCACCGGGCATCCGGCCCATGCAGGCGGCTCCGTCCGCTCCCGTCATCGAAGCCGAAGAGAGGAACCTTCGACCCAGTCCGCCCGCTCCGCTCCGTCTCGGGAGGTTGTCCGAAGGTCGGTCGCTCGAAGTGCCACGTCATCCTAGCAAGATTTCTTTACGACCACACCCCGCAACCGGCCGCCGCCCGCAAAATTTCTTCATTCTTGGTCGTGACGATATTCATGCGCGCCGACATGCCCGGCGCCTTCTTCCGTTTGCCCAGGACCTTGTGAAATGCTCGCGCCTGCTTGGCCCGAGTCGCGGACGAATTGGAGAAGATCCCGGGTGAGTTCGCCGGAACCATCGACCCTGGGGACCTTGTTTTGTCCCCCCAGCCTGCCCCGATTTCGCATCCAGTTCTCGAAAGTGCCTGGAGGTGCGACCTGGAGGGCGGGAGCCGGCAGTCCGACGCCGGCAATCCGGTGCGCCCGGTAATCGTCGTTCCGTGCGGATAGATCTCCGTCGAGGAGATTCCGAAAGCGGGTGGCGTCCGCCGGCTCGCGGAGAAACTCGACGATGAACAGGTGATAGCCGGGCCGGGCGTCGAACATCGGGCCGACCTGCCAATCGCGGACCATGGCGCCAGTCTCGGAAGCCGCGTGGGCGACGGCGGCCTCGAGTTCCTCGACGATCAGGTGTTCGCCGAAGGCAGAGAGAGTCTGTTTCGTCCGACCCGTGAATCTCAGCAGCGGCGGATCGGTTGAGTCGAACCGAACCGTATCACCAATCAGGTGCGCCCACATTCCCGCACACGTGGAAACGACGATAGCATAGTTGAGGCCCGGGACGAGTTCGGCGAGCCAGTGGCGGGTGGGTCGGGACGAGGCGAGTTCATCGACCGGGACGAATTCGTAGAAGATCCCGTTGTCGTGGGCGAGTCGAAGGAGATTGGTCTCCGGGTCGCCGAAACCGACGAATCCCTCGGAGCAGGCGTAGGACTCGACCATCCGGACGCGGGATGAGCCGACGAGGTCGCGGAACGCCGCGCGATAGGGGTCGAATTTCACTCCACCGTGGACGATGCACTGGAGACTCGGCCAGACCTCGATCATCGACGATTTCCCGGTGTTCTCCAGGATCCGATGGAAGAGCATGAGGAGCCAGCTCGGGACGCCGCCGACCAGCGTGATCGACTCGCGAACGGAGAGCTCGGCGAACCGATCGAGTTTGCGGTCCCAGTCCGATTCGAGGGCGAGGTTTAGCGGCGGAAAGGTGAACGGACGGAGCCAGGGCGCGACCTCGACGGCCGCGATTCCGCTAAGATCTCCCTCACGGACTCCAGGCGCGACCTGGGCCAACCCGGCACTCCCGCCGAGGAAGAAAATCCGACCGCGGAAGAGATGAGTCTCCGGGTGTGCCGCGTACTGGAGTTCGACCATCCGCCGGGCGGTCTCGCGGTTGGAGCAGACCATCTCGCGCGAGACAGGAATGTATTTGGAGGCGCCCTGCGTCGTCCCGCTGGTGAGAGCCAGGTAGGGAATGCGGCCTGGCCAGGTCAGGTCGTCGAATAGGGGATAATGGTCGCGAAGGTAGTCGTCCCAGAGGGCCTCGTAGGTCCGGATCGGGACGGCCGACTGAAAATCGGCGACCGTCGTGATCCGTTCGAAGCCATGATCGCGGCCGAACCGGGTTTTTCGGGCGTGTCGGACGAGTCGAGAGAGTGTCTTTTCCTGCGTCCGGACCGGATCGGCCGCGAGGAAGGCGGTCGAACGTCGTCGGGCCAGGGCGCCAAAGCCAAGATCGACCAGGTGACTCGGGAGGTCAGCCAGCACGATCAGTGAATCTCCCTTGGATCGCGGCAGATATAGGCTCCCGAGGGAGGCAGGTTACGGGGCTCGAAGGCGAACTCCACTCGCTCGAAGAAACGTCGGTAGAGCGGCCAGTAGATCAGTGCCAGCTCGGTGATCTGGTTGTAGCTCCCGCCCGTCCGCAAGACCGATCGCACGGACCGCATGAGCGCCCGCTGCTGCTCCTTGCGGAACGACGGGAACGGTAAGCCCGAGACGACGTGGTCGACCCGATCGAGGCCCCGATCCGCGAGGATCCCGGCCAGTTCGCGTGCGTCGCCCTCGATGATTTCGAGGTTCGGCCGTTCGCAGAAGCGGTCGCGCAGCAATCGCAAAAAATCGTGGTCGCGCTCGACCACCAGGACGCGGCAATCGGGATGCGCTCGCTCGGCGATGGCCCGGGTGATCGGACCGGTTCCCGCGCCCAATTCGACGATGGACCGGGTGGTCGACCAGTCGATGTTGCGAATCGTGGTGCGAGCCAACCATCGGCTCGACGGCGCGATGCTCGCGATCGGGTTGCCCTGGGTAATCTGCGAGAGGAACTTGCCGAGGAAGAGGGCGTTGTCGTTCATGCGCGGCCGATGAAAATTTTGGGACTGACTGCGAGGGGTCCACCACGTCCAACCGGGGTCTCAACCTGTTCGAGATATCGACGTGGGTCGAGGCCGGCGGGGATGGCCCGAAGCCGGTCGCGTAGATAGAGTGAAATCAAACGATTGACCAGCCGGGCCTTCTCGATCTGGGGCGCGTGACCGCACCTCGGAATCACCACCTGGCGAACCGCCGGAATGCGCTCAGCCGCCCGGATCGAGCCGGGAACATCGGAAAGGATCCGATCCTCGGCACCCCAGATGATCAGGGTGGGCACCGAGACGCGCGGCAGGAGCGGGGCGACGGAATGGCCGATCGTTCCTCGGAGCGTCCGGATCACGCCCAGCTTCCACCGACGGTCCTGGAACCGCGCCCGGAACGCCTCGACGAGTTCATCGCTGGCGTGGTGTCCGTGGAAGAAGACGGATCGGATCAGGGTGTCGGCGTTGCTCCG
>DAHZZC010000244.1 GCA_027435495.1 Planctomycetales bacterium | reverse complement strand
TCGGCGAGCGTCTGCTGTGGCGCCCATGCCGGCGGCCCGGATGTCATCCGCGCCACACTTGCGCGGGCCCGAGATTGTGGAGTTGTCGTCGGGGCTCATCCGGGTTTCCCGGACCGCGAGAACTTCGGACGTCGCGAACAGTCGATCTCCGTCGAGGCTGTCTCGGCGCTGATCCTGGACCAGACCGCCAGGCTGATCGAGCTGGCCGATGAGCAGGGCCTCGTGGTCCGGTTCCTAAAGCCCCACGGCGCGCTTTACAACCAGGCTCAGCGCGACGAGGAGATCGCTCGCGGCGTGATTTCGGCGGCCGAGACGCTGGGCCTTCCCCTGCTCGGCCTGCCCGGTTCGATCCTCCACCGACTGGCGTCGGCGCGCGGAGTTCGATACATCCCCGAAGGGTTCCCCGACCGCCGATATCGCGACGACGGTTCGCTTGTCCCTCGTTCCGAGCCGGACGCCGTCCTGCACGATCCCAGTGAGATGGAAGCCCAGATGCTCGCTCTGATCGCCTCCGGCCGCGCAGCGACCCTCTGCATCCACGGCGACGATCCCCTCGCTGTCGACAAGGCCCGTCTCGTGCGTCGGGTCTTGCTGGCGCAGGCCATGGCCGTCCGGAGCTTCGCTGCCCGCGAGGACGCGGGATGAGCCTGATGGTCCACGAGCCCGGACTCTTCACGACCGTGCAGGATGCCGGCCGCCTCGGCTATCGAGAGTGGGGCGTGCCGACCGGCGGCGCCTTCGATCGCGGCTCGGCCGGCCTCGCCAACGCGATCGTCGGCAACGACCCGGATCGGGCGGTCCTGGAACTCACGCTCCTCGGTGGACGGTATTCGGCGAAGTCACCCCTGGCCCTGGGGATCGCTGGTGCGGCGATGGAGTCGCGAATCGAGTCGTCGGGTGGGGCTGTCCGCGTGCTGGAGATCCCGTCAAGCGTGACGTTGCAAGCCGGCGATCGATTGATCCTGGGCTGGGCGCGCGAGGGTGCCCGGACGTACCTGGCGGTCCGGGGCGGATGGCGGACGCCGATCCAGATGGGGAGCCGGTCGTCCGAGGATCGGCTCCAGTCTGGCGACATCCTGCCGGCGGAGCCAGGCACGATCCGCACCAGGCGACTGGCCCTACCAGATCGGGAATCCCCCACCGTCGAGCCGTTCCGCGTCATCGACGGACCCGACGCGGCAATCTGTGGTTCCTGGATCGATCGGGCCTATCGCGTTGGCTTGCGGAGCAACCGAATGGGCCTCCGCCTCGAAGGGGAGCCGATTGCGGTCGAGTCACCCGCCGACCGGCTCTCAGCGCCGGTGGCTCCGGGAGCGGTCCAGGTCGCCGGGGGACATTTGATCGTCCTGGGCGTGGCAGGCGGGACAATGGGCGGATACCCACACGTTTCCCACGTGATCTCGGCCGACCTTGACCGCCTCGGCCAGCTCCGCCCCGGAGACCTCGTTCGCTTCCGACGGACCACCCTCGACGAGGCCCGCGCCGAGGCTCGGGCGCTCCGGATCACCCGTCGCCATTTCTTGCTGCGGATTGCGACCGCCGCTCAGGACGACTGAGCCGCGCCCCTTGGATCAGGCCGGGAGCAGATCCAGGAACCAGAATCCGTCGCGCTCGACGACCTCGCCGGCCCGGACGGCGATCTCGCGGCGGAAGGCGGGGGATCGCATGCAGAACGTGTGGAACTCGCCCCGCTCGCCGCAAGGGTCAGCGCCGTCGGGAAGCTCGGCCAGGAGCGAGCTGTCGAAGCGTCGGCCGAGGAACGCCTCGGGCAGTTGCCTCGGATCGACGCAGGTGAGGACGGCCTCCATCCCCGACCGGATCATCCGGCGGGCGAGGTCGGTCGTCGCGCTGGGCGTCTCCCAGATCGGGAAGATCGGCTCGATACCCGAACCCTCCAGGAGACGGACCCGGTAGGCTCGCACGTCTTCGAGGAAGAGGTCACCGAAGGCCATCTGGGTGACGCCCGCCGCTCTCGCCTCCGCCAGCGCCGATCTCATCCGGTCCTCGTAGGCCTCGTTTGTGCAGGGGAATGGCAGTGGGACCGGGATCATCGGCAGACCGGCGGCCTCGGCCTGGGCCTCGACCAGCTCTCGCCGGACGGCGTGCATTGCGACGCGATCGAACGCCTCATTGAACGTCGTCAGCAGTCCGACAACCTCGACCTCGTCTCGCTCCCTGAGGACGTGCAACGTCCAAGCGGCATCCTTGCCGGAACTCCACGAGAGCAGGGTTTTCGGTCGGGTCGCGGTCATGGTCGGTTGGATCTCCTCAACGCGGTCCCTCGTCTGGGCTCGGGCCCGAGATAACCCTGACAACAGCCGCGCCTCGCGTCAAGCTCGGAATGGCGTTCCGGGGCACGCGGCTCGCGTCCGGCTTGAGGGAGGACGTGCGGGCGTCGTCGGGGCGGATCAGGTCTCGTCAGCCGGAAACGGAGGGACGATCAACCCCAGGCCGATGCTGGACCTCACGAGACTCCACGGGACTTTGGGAGACCGGCCTCGAGACCCGTCTGACCCGTAAAACAAGACCCAGAGCCACCGCGACGAACCTTGAAGAGACCACCGCGCCCCGAGGCGGCCTCGACCCTTCAGCCAGCCGGGAAAATCAGGGTCCCGCCTCGCCTCCGCGTTCGGCGGCCCCTTGCTTCCGATCCTGCCGAGACATCGCGACGGCCATCAGGTCGGGGACGAGGTCCGGCGTGCAGGCAAGGACAGGCATTGCTATTATCGATTTATATGAAACAGGCTAATGATGATATCGGCGAACGGCGTATCAATGAAGATAAAGCATTCATCTACATTTTCTGTAAATCATAAAAATTGATAAGATTGACAAGGTTGTGAAGTCTGGGGAGGGGAAACGTATCGTTGAAGCGGGCCGCCGGACGGGCTGGGCGGGTGCGGGGTGAGGACGATCAATCGGGGAGTCCGCCCCCGCGCCCGGTGCGTGTCACGAGTTCGCGCGGCGTGAGGCCGTGAACCTGCTTGAAAAGCCGGGCGAAGTGGGAGGGGTCGCGGAAGCCACAGGCGAAGCTGGTTTGTTTGACCTGTCCGCCGGAGGCGAGCAGGAAGTCCAGCGCCTCGTTCATGCGGAGTCGGAGCAGATACTGATAAGGGCTGGCCTCGCCGTGCTCGCGGAACAGCCGGCAGAGGTACGTCGGAGTGACGCTCATGGCCGCGGCGGCCGATTCGATATCGCGATGGTCCCGGAAGTGATCGCGGAGGTACTGTCGGCAGCGAAGGAAGGTCTCCTGCCGCGCCGTCCCGTGGGCCTGCAACGGGGCGCGTCCGGCCCGGATCTTCAGCAGGAGCACCCGCAGGTGGGCCGCTGCCAGGGGATGCGCCTCCGCAATTGGCCGGGTCGCGTCGCGGTGCATCGCGTCGAAGGTTTCGGAGAGCTCCGCCGCGCTGGCGACTCCCGCCAACCGCCCCGGGCGCAGCCGGCCGACGGACATCGCCGCCGCCGCGTCCTCGCCGGCGATGTCGAGGAAGCACTTGACCATCGGCTCGGCCGGGTCGCTGTGAATCCGGCATCGGACTCCGGGTCCGTAGCAGAAGACCGCGCCCGGGCCGAGGCGATGGTGGCGTCCCGCCAGCCAGAGGTCGCCCCGCCCCCGCTCCACCCATTCGAGCCCGTAATACGGGAAATTGGTCCGGTCCACCTTGTAGTCGCCGGCACAGGCCTCGCGCCCGCCGCAGACGACCACGAGTCTCGGGTCGGCCGCCGGTCGGCCATGCAGATAGAAGTAGCGTCCCTCGCGGACCCGTGTCGCGATCTCGGGCTTCGCCAGGTCTGGTCTCCGGACACTCATCTCGCAAATCCTGGGCGGGGGGCTCGGGTGGTTGGTTCGAGAATATCCGGGTGATATCGAGAATATCCCGGGGAATCAAGGCCCCCATCTGTCCTGAGGAAGTCTAGAATCGAATGCCGACGACAACATCCAGCGACCGCGAGGGGCCCGGAGTGTCCGGCGCCCGGTCGCGGTTCGCCTGATCGGCAGGGGGAGGAATCCGGCGTGATCGAACGACGAGCCGAGCCGGGGACGTTTGCCATCGCCGACGACGGGGTGGATCCGGTCGCGGTTCCCACGCTTCCGCTCCGGTCCGGCGCGAGGATCCCGGCCATCGGCCTGGGCACCTTTGGGTCCGACCGGTTCTCTGCCGAGCAGGTTGCCGAGGCTGTCCTCGGTGCCGCCGGGGTGGGCTACCGCCACTTCGATTGTGCGTCGGTCTACGGCAACGAGCCGGAGGTCGGCCGAGCGCTCAGGGCGATCTTCGATGGAGGCGTGCGCAGGGAGGACCTCTGGATCACCTCCAAGCTCTGGAACGACCGTCACGGCGAGGGGCAGGTCACGCCCGCCTGCGAGCGTTCGCTTGCCGACCTGGGGCTCGACTTTCTTGACCTCTACCTCGTTCACTGGCCGCTTCCGAACCACCATCCCCCGGGTTGCGAGGTCGGAGCGCGCAGCCCCGA
>DAHZZC010000243.1 GCA_027435495.1 Planctomycetales bacterium | reverse complement strand
TGGAACTCGCCGGGGGCCTGGCCGGTGTCGCGAAGGTGGACGTTTTGCACGTGGGGGAAGAGCGGATCGAAGTCCGACTGCGGCCTCGGGCTCTGGAGGAAGTGGCTGGGGTCGAGCGTCAGGCCGAGACCGGGGAGGGCCTTGCAAAGGTCGAGGGCCGTTTGGGGGTCGCCGGCGAGGGTTTCGGAGTGAGTCAGCAGGGCCAGGACCAGCCCCTCGCGCATGGTGGTGCTGACGAGGTGAGAGAGCCGCTGGACCTCGTCGGCCATCGGGGTGCCGAGGGGGGCGGCGTGGATCGTCATCACGGCGACGCTCAGCGACTTGGCGAGCCGGCAGAGGCCGTCGAAGCGTCGACGGGTCACCGGGTCGGACCAGTCGACCGGGCCGAAGTCGATGTGTAGCGACGAGGGTACGAGGCTCGGCCCACGGCGGAGGCGCTGTAGGGCTGCCTCGTGGTGGTCGCCCGCCTCGGAGGGGCTCATGTGCCGGCCGCCCTCGACCAGGGCCAGCTCAAACTTGTCGAACTCCAACTCGGCGATCTGCCGGAGGGCGTCCTCCAGCGTCTCGCCCGCGAAGCAGAGCGTGCTACAGGCGACGAACACCCCGAATCCTCCTTGTCTGCTCCCGAACACCTCCTCCCGCGCGGCCGGCGTCGGGACGGGATGATCTTACCGCAGCTTCCGGTCGGGCGGTAGGGCAGAAGCAGAAGCCTCGGTGGTCCCGCCGGGGCGTGGCTTGGGCCAATCGACGGCCCGGGCCAGCCGGGCCTCGAGCACGGCCGATTGCTTCACCCAATGCGAGCCGGCCAGGCGTGCAAAGTCGGCGTATCGCCGCTCTCGATAGGCTTGCAGGGCTGCGAGCATCGTGCGCTGGGCGTTGAGTCGGATCGATTTGCCCGAGCCATCGCCGCCGACTCGCAGATCATCGAGCCAGAGGACGCCGGGTGTCATCAGCTCGAACCGGAGCCGGGCTGAGTCAAGGCCACCCGGCGGCAGGTCGGAGGCGCGAACCGCCTGCGACTCCCAGGCGCCCGGGATGGTCAGTTCGGAGCGTCGGACATACGACTGACCGGCCGACTCTCCTTCGATCCAGACCCGGACTCGCGCATCGGCGGGCATGGCCCGGAAGAACGCCCGGATCGTCAGGCTGGACTGCATCCCCGGCACGAAAAGGTCGCTCAAGACCGAGGCCGGTGTCGAGGGCGCTGAAAGCCGGAGGCTGCCCCGGCCGGCGCGTGGGTTCTCGGTATCGATCGTGAGGTCTGGGGCCGAGGCGTCGGAGCCGGGCACGGGCTCCAGCCGCCATCCGCGAGGCGACGGTGGAGGCGTGCGACGGCCTGGCCCTGTGCCGCCGGCGGTCGTCACCGAGGGATCCGAAGCCACGGGTGCCGGACTGGCCGCAGGTTCGAATCCGGGGTTCGAGGGTTCGGTTGGTCCCTCGGCGCCCCCCTGGTTCAGCCGGGCCAGCCGTTCCGAGAGCTCGTTGGACTGGGCCTTCATACCGGCCAGGACCGCCTCGGAGGGATATTCGGTCAGCGAGGCGAGCCGTCCATGGGGCGCCGCGATCCGGATCGCGGAGAGGCCGAAGGGAATCAGGTCCAGCACGAGGTTACGGCCGCCCGGCACGGCGACGGGCGCCAGTCGGAAGCCGCGGCCCAGGTCCTCGACCTCGGACTGGCCGGTTGACTCGATCAGGCAGGCGACCCGAAGCGGATACGGCGAGTCGTTGGCCAGCGAGAGGAATGTTTGATCGCCGACGGATCGGGTGCGGACGACCGTTCCGAACGGCAGAGTGCGGACCTCGTCCGGACCACCGGAGGCGGCCGATGGCGGACCGGCAGGCAGGGTGCGGAACGCTGAGGCGAACCGATGGAGCCGTTCCTCCTGGCCAGCCACGGCCGAGGCTGCGAGGAAGATCCAGCGCGGGTCGAGGGCCGCCATTGCGTGGCCGGGGATCTCGTCGATCGCGGAGAGATCTGCGGTCGATGGCGCCGTCAGCCGGATCGCGGCCGACTCGTCCGCCGCACGTACCGGCGGGGCAACGCCGAGGAGAAGCCCCCGCCTTGGGCGGGAGGCCACGATCGTGTCGAGATCGGAACTGGTCGCCAGGTCGTGCGCCAGGGGGTCGTCGGAGAGCGAGACACCCCGGAAGACGGCCGGGCCGCCCGTGGCGATCGGCCAGGTCGACAGGTCGAGCCCGACGCTCCGCCAGGCGTGACTGGCCGTCAGCCCGGCAAGGTCGCCCCGGCGTGCTTCGAGAGCGGCGGGGCCGGCGTCCAGCCCGGGGGTGACGACCGCCAGAACCGCATCCGGCCTGGCCTCGCGCGCCGCAGCGTCGAGATCGGCATAGAGCTCTATAATCGCCCGGGTCCGCCAGGTCAACCAGGGCATCCGGCCGGCACCGGCGAGATACTCAAGCCGGGCGGTGAACCGGTCGGCGCTCTCGGCACCCAGGCCGGGGACCTCGCGGGCCGTCTCGGGGCTGAACGTCTCGTGGACGAACCGCTCGTAGGTGGCGTCGTCGATACCCGTCTCGGGCGTACCGAGGAGAGTCGGCCCAGGTCCGAGCCGAATAATGAGGCCCGCGATTCGACCCGCGGGAGTGGCCTCGCTGGATCGACCGCGTGCCAGGGCCTCGGTGACCCTCCGCCTCATCGCCGCGCGAACCTCGGGGTGGAGCGGATGATAGCAGGAGCCGTCAGGATGACCGCGACCATCGAGCCGGACGAGCCCTCGTCTCACCGCCTCCTCGGAATCCGGAGGCGGCAGGCCCGGCAAAGCCTCGGACCCGTCGAAAACCACCTCCAGCCAGAGCGCGATCCCATGATGAAAGAGGACCCGGCGGAGGATCTCCAGCCGGTCGGGACGCGTCGAGTCTTCCTCGGCTCGACCATCCAGCGGCCGAGGTTCACGCCGGTCGGCAATGGACTCGGGCACGATCACCGCGTCGGCCCCGCAGGAGGCCAGATAAGCGGCGAGGTGGTTGGCCGCAATCCAGGTCTCGGCCGGGCTGTCGTCGCCGCCAAATCGGTCGAGCGGGCGTGGACCACCGAGGTAGAGGCCCATCGACCGCGCTGAGGACGGGTCGGACGGGCGGATGGGAGCCGGGACAGGCGACGGATCAAGCTCCGTCATCGTGATCGACCCCAGGCGGACGGCCGAGTCGGCCCCCCGATTCACCAGGACGAGCACGGCTTCCGTCGCCCCGGGCCAGACCGGCCACGAGAAGGTGATCGGCGGGCCATCCTCCAGGACCGGCGGTCCGGAGGCGCAGGTATCGAGCAGCACGCGAGGCCGGGTTCCGCCAGGCTCGATCAGCGCGACTCCCAGCGCCGAGGGCTCGCCCTGGTTGACCCGGATCGTCAGGCGATGGGGTCGGTCGGGGTGCGCCACCTTCAGCCCGACCGCCGACCACGCGAGGCCCTTCGCCGACGAGGACTCGAGGCGTGAAACCTCGGTCTCCGGGCGCTGGAACCATCCGCGAAGGCCGTCGCGCCCGGCCGGCTCGATCAGGGCCTCGGCCGGGAGCGGCCAGATCGATCGGTCTGCCTCGGACATAGGCGACCGTCCCGCGGCGAACGGACGGTGGACTCTCGACCTCGACAGGTCGACCGAATCGACCACCACCTCACCCCGACGCCGATCGCGACCGGCGGCCGAGTCGGCCGGAGCCGGAGACGGGGCTGGGCGTGGTGAGGGAGCCATCGCGATGACCGAGACCCGGCGGATCGCGGTTGTCGTGACCGAGGCCCGACGTCGACGGATCAGACGACCGAGCCGCGACCCCTCGTGAACGACCGGCTCCCAACTCGCCTGGACCTCCAGCACGTAGGCTCCCTCGTCGCGGGGGGCCGGCAGGGCGAGAATCCGGTGGGTCGTCTCGCTCGCGTTGGCCGTGACCACTTCCTGGCCGACGCGCCTCGATATCTCATCGCCGCCGCGCGCTGGCCGGAACGTCGCCGAGTAGCGGACCGCGACCTCGGCCGGCTCGGGCCAGAGGATGTTCAGCCCAATCGTGACCGGGACCTCCGAGCCAGTCGTCACGATTCCCGTGTCGGCGGGTGCGCCGAGATCGACGTCGAGACTATCCCAGGCCAGGCGCTCGACCGAGACCGAGATCGGGGCCGAGGCC
Source organism: Planctomycetales bacterium (assembly GCA_027435495.1). GTDB lineage: Bacteria > Planctomycetota > Planctomycetia > Isosphaerales > Isosphaeraceae > JAKAUH01. The sequence goes on along the minus strand of DAHZZC010000243.1, from coordinate 6,663 downwards.
GGGGTCCGCTGCGGTCGCTCGAGCACCGCGACGACTGGCACGTTCACCACCTGCGCACCCTGGCGCAGGAGAATCGTCGATTCGGGGCGTGCCTCGATCCGGGCCCGCACCCGACCGCGAGGAGCATCGCCGAGCCGCCATGTGCCCGCCTCACCCGCGGCCCAGCCATTCCGTCGGCCCGATGGTTCGACCGCCGGCCAGGGGATGGCCTCGATCACCCGGCCCTCGCTGATCTCAAGGGTCACCAACGACCCCGAGGCCTGCGCCGAGGGCCCAGACGGTCCGTCACCTGGCTCGCCCCAGGCCACCTCGACGGTTAGCCGGATCGGGCCGGGTGTCGCCCCTCGACGTTCCGAGGGCGCATCCCAGCCCGAGGCGCAATCGGCCGCGCCCGCCAGGATCACCGCCGTCATGGATAGGACTCTGCGCCATTCCCTGCGCATGCGCCCGAGGCCGCCCCTTCCACCGTAGCCCGCGACGTGCCGTCCCTCCTCGCGTCCATGCAAGGAGAGACATCGACCGGGAGCGGAGCCGCCGAGACGTCTTCGGAGATTCCCCCGAATCAGCCCGGCGACAACCATTCCCTCAGAATCGGATCGGCTCGAAGTGGCTTATGACTTGAAGTCCGATCGGCAAAAGTGGCAAAATTCCGGGAATCGTCAAGCCCAAGCCAAAGGCGCACGGGTCGATCGACCCGTCACCGATCGCGCGAGCCATGCCAGGGCTCGCGCCCTATCTTGCAGTGCTGCCAGGAATTCCGACTCGGATTCCTCGACGCGACGCCGGGCTCTTGATCGAGTCGGGACCGTGTGCGAATCTGAGGGTGGGTCCTCAGTAAAATCCAGGGAGATGCCTGCCATGGTCGCCAGCGGACCGGAATCGGACGACGCGGGGGATCGGGCTCTGCCTCAGGCCGTCGCCCCGACAGCGGACGAGTCAGCCCGGCACATGCCCGGACTGCCCCGGCTTCCGCTGATGGTCGCGGCGATCGTTGCCGGACTGATCGCCGTGGCTGGCGGCGAGGCGGCCAACGAGATCATTCCACCCGAGATCGTGCATATCCACGCGCTCGGGGGTGACATCGCGGTGAATTCTCGAGACACTCCGAAGGTTGTCACTCAGACCTCGGCGTTGGCCTTCGGAACGCTCGGGCTGGCCCTCGGCGCCTTGTTTGGGATGGCCGGCGGGGTCTCGCGACGGCCGATTCGCGTGAGCCGGATCGCCCTCGCCTCGGGAGTCGGCGGACTGCTCGGGGCTGGGCTCGGCGTCGCGGTCGCTCTCGGCCTGGTCCCGATCGTGATGAATGTTCGCCAGCGATATAGCGATCCGCCAATCTGGTACGGCATCGTTCATCATCTAACGGCGACGGCTCCCCTTGGACTGGTCGCTGGCCTGGCCTTCTCCATCGGATGGGGCGACCGTCGATTGATCCTCCGGGCCGCGCTGGCCGCGATGGGCGGTGCCATCGCCGGGAGTGTCTCGTCCGACATTTTCAGCGCCATCGCCTTCCCACTGGCCCGGACGGATTCCCCGCTCGCGGAGACGATGACTTCAAGGTTCGCTGCGCGGCTACTGGTCACGTTTGGGACCGCGCTGGCCCTTGTAGCCACCCCCCTCCCTGAGGAACCAACCACCTCCTGACGGATTGCCGCGGACACCGATCCCAGAAAAGCCGCGCATTCCTCTCAAACGGCACGACCCAACCCCGCCCGTACCGAACAACCGCCCGATCGGTCACAACGGCTCGATCGGGAGCATCGGTTGTGTCGAAGAGACACCTGCCAGCATCGGGAACGGAGTGCCGGGACTCGCTCGCGGCGAGGATCCGCCGCAGGAGACTGTCAGAAATGAGAGGGATTTCGCAGCCCCTGGTGGCAGCGGTCGCGATGGCGGCCATCCTTGCCACGGGGAGAACGACCCGGGGCGAGAACCTGGCCGATGCCTGGTCGATCGCCCTGCGGGTCAATGCCGGGCTGCAATCGCAGCAGGACCTCACCCTGGCGCAGGGTTTCAACCTCCGTGCGGCGAAGTCGAGCCGATGGCCGACCGTCCGAACCTTCACCTTCAACTCGTTCCTCACTGCGACGCCCGGCTTCTCGTCCCGGTCGTTCTTCGGCAGCTCGAGCACGGGAACCGGGGCCGGCGGAACGGGGACCGGAGCCGCTGCCGGCTCTCTCGGCGCGGCCAGCGGAATTCCGTCAACGTTGCCGATTCTCGGACCGGGGCAGCTCGACCTGCCGGTTTCTCTGACGTTCGCCAGTATCCCGCTCTACACCGGCGGACGGCTACTCCGGAACATCGACGCGGCCGACGCCCAGATCGGGGCGCAGAAGAGCGAGGAGGTACGGACCGCGATGGACCTTCGGCTGACCGTCGCCGAGGCGTACGTCGGCGTCCTTCGGGCGCAGAAGAACCTGGAGGTCGCCCGGAGCAGCGTCGAACAGCTCACGGCCTTCGCCCGCGACGTCGGCAACCGTCGCGAGCAGGGCCTGGCGATCCGGAGCGAGGACCTCGCCGCGCAGGTCTCGCTGGCAAACGCCCGGCTCGCGGAGATCCAGACCAGAACGGCGCTCGAGGCGGCCTGGGCGACTTATAACCGCTATGTCTGCCGGCCCCTCACGGCTCGCGTTGACCTGGAGGAACTCACCGCGCTACCGATCAAGGCCGACTGGGCCCGGATGGCCGAGGAGGCGATGCGCGAAATACCAATCGCTTCGACGGAAAACGAGCAGGAGGTCGACGAACTGACCATGAAGGCCATCAGCTCGCGTCCCGAGCTCATTGGCCTGGCACAGCAGGCGCGGGCGTATGCCAATCAGGCCGAGGCGACCCGCGGCGGGGTCCGGCCGCAGGTTGGGTTCTCGATGGCCTTTATCTGGCTCGGCAACAACAACATGATCCCCCAGGGCATCGGCGCCGCGACCTTCTACGCCGACTGGACGATCACCGACAGCGGAGCCACCCGCCGACGCGCCAACGCGATCCAGCAGCAGGAGCGGGCCACGCTCCGCCGCCGTGCCGATACCGCCGCCGACATCGCGCTTCAGGTTCGCACCCGATGGCTCGACCTGGTCCAGGCCCGGAAGCGCGTTCCGGTCGCAAAGCTCGCGATCATCCAGGCCGAGGAAAACATCAATGTCATCACGGATCGATATCGCCAGCAACTCAGCACCTACACCGAGGTTCTCGACGCCGAGACGCGCCGCGTGCAGTCGCTGAACAACTTCTACAACGCCGTCTACGACGAGAGCCTGGCGAACTTCCGGCTGCATCGCGCCGTTGGCGACCTTTGAGCCACCCTCAACGGGCGTCGAGCGCCTCGTTGACGTCCAGGGTGAAACCGGGCAGGAGGCGAGACGTCGCCCTCTGCCCGCGGAGAAACGCCCCGTGCTCGACATACTCGGGGCCCACCAGTGTCAGGACAACGATCCGCTCTTCCCGTGGGTCGACCATCCAGTACTCGGCAATGCCGGCCCTGGCGTACTCCGCCCGCTTCTCGACCAGATCGCGATGACGATCGGTCTCCCCGTGGCTGAGAACCTCGATCACAAGGTCCGCCCCGTCGGAGCATTCCTCGGCGAGCCGATCCTCATGCTCGGCCCGCACGAAGACAACATCCGGCTCGCGATACTTGCCCGGCCAGAGCCGGACCTTGTACGGAGCGATGACGACTCGCCCCAGCCCCCTCGCCATCACGAATTCCCGGAGCAGACTCTGGAGCATCATGACAATGAGCTGGTGGCTGAGGGTTGGCATTTCCGGGAACTCGAGGTAGCCGTCGGAGAACTCGACAAAGCGATTTGTCTCCAGATCGAGATACTCGCGCTCGGTCCAGCATCCCTGGGCGGGGTAGAGACGGGCGATCTCCCAGACTGGTTCGCCGTACATCAAACCGGCCGGCAGGTGAGACTTCTCGGGCGCGGTGCTCATCGGACGGCGCTCTCCATCGGGATACGAGAGATCAACAGTCGCATCAACGCGAGATCGCCCCCTCGGCGACGACCGGGTTCCGTAGCGTTCCCAGGTGCTCAATCTCGACCTCGACCACGTCGCCCGGCTGGAGCCAGACCGGCGGCTTGCGCGCCATGCCGACGCCCGGCGGGGTCCCGGTGAAGATCAGGTCGCCCGGTTCGAGCGTGAAGACCTGCGAGCAGTACGAGATCAGGACGTCGATCCCGAAGATCAGCTGTTTTGTGCTCGAATCCTGCATCGTCTGGCCGTTGAGCCGGAGCCGGATGGCGAGGTTGTGCGGATCGCCGACCTCGTCGGGCGTGACCAGTTCGGGGCCGATCGGGGCGAAGGTGTCAAACGTCTTGCCGGCCATCCACTGCTTGCCGGGCTTGTTCAACTGCCAGTCTCGGGCCGAGACGTCGTGGCCGACCGCGTAGCCGCCGACGTGTTCCATCGCCCTTTCGCGCGGGATGTGCCGGCCGCCCCGGCCGATTACGACGACCAGCTCGGCCTCGTAGTCGACCTGGTTGCTGACACTCGGAAGCTGAATCGCAGCGCCGTGGCCAATTAGCGCCGACGGGTACTTGCTGAAGAGGACCGGCTCCTCAGGCGCGGGGACGCCACTCTCGGCGGCATGGTCGCTGTAGTTCAGGCCGATGCAGATGATCTTGCGGGGATCGGGGATGGGGGCCAGGAGCGGAACGTTCGCCGGGTCGTGCCGGACGATCCCCCTCGGCAGAGCCGACCACGCCTTTCGCTCCCAGTCTCGGCCGAGTTCCAGCAACTCGCGGAGGCTCGTTGGCATCTCGGGATCGGCCGCGTTGACGTCGACGTACTCACCCTGATAGACCCCGCAGACGCGTGGGCCCTCCTTCGCCGCCACGGTCACCCATCGCATCGTCGCCGCCCTCTCGTTCAGGTCGCCCGGCATCGGATCGGGAACGGTCAAGGGGCGGCGGCCCGATCCGACGCATTGACGCCGCCCCGATCGCTCCACTCTATCGCCGGGTCGAGATCGTGGCGAGATCAGGCCCCGTCGTCGGCTGGCGGCGATTCCGGTGGGGCCGAGGTGTCGAATGGGTCGCCATCGGGTGGCATCGGAAGGGGCGGTCGCCCGCGGCGCGGCGCATCGGGGACAACGTGTCGCGGCGTCGAGAGTGTTGGCCTCGGTTCCCCGGACTGTCTGTCAAGCGACTGGCGGATCATCACGGTCAGCTCGTTCAGCTTCCCTTCGAGCGCCGCGATCCGATCCTCGGGCGCCGGCCCCGGCTTCGGCCGATTTTTGCTGGTCGCCGCGATAAGCTGGTCGAGTTTTCTCTCCATCTCGTCGATCCGCTTCGTCAGGTCTTCGGTGGCCTTCTGCGTCGAGGCATCGGAGAAGTCCCGGTCGAAGTAGAGGGCCGGGGCCGATCGCTCGGGACGCGGTCGAGCGGTCTGCAACAGCGGCTTCGCCCGACCCTCGCCCGCGCGGACCGGCTGACCCGTCGAGGCGCCGGGCACGACCAGCCGATCGTAAGGGAGCATCGCGTAGTTGGTCGACATGTCGGTCCCCATGGTGATCTCGTCGTAATCGATCGGCAGGACCTTCGGCGGCGAGCCCTTGGGGAAGCTTCGGATGAGGCGGATATGGGCCCTGTCGGCGGTCGGCATCAGACCGCCGGCGTTCTGGAGGACGTCCAGCACGTTCTCGCCGCCCGTGTAGGGGATTCGGCCCGGGTACTGGACATCGCCCAGGACATAGTACGTCGAGCTGTTGTACGCGGTCACGTCGACGAAGACGCGATCGGTCTCCTTCGGGTCGATCACGTGGGGCCGGCCCTGGGCGTCCCGCATTGGCTCGTTCGTCTCGTCGTCGATCGCGAGAAGTCCGAGCGTCTCATCGTTGAGGTATTTCCTGAGGTGCAGGACGATGCGCTCCTTGATCTGCGTGATCGTGAGGCCGGCGACGGGGAGTTCGCCATAGAACCCCAGGCTGATCCGGCCGTCGGGACGGACCAGCCGCTCGCCCGAAATCGGCCGACCTGGCAGGGCCTCCAGCACCTCGACCAGGATCAGGTCGGGCGGCTCGACGACATACTCGGGGCGCTTCACCGCGGGGGGGGTCGATCGAGGTGTCTCTGGTGCTTCCTCCGCGGGTGCCTCGGCCTCCGCGGGCTTGCTGATTTGAGGCGGGATCTCGCGATACGACTTCTTCGCTTCCTCAGAGAGCCCCGACGGGCCGGCGAAGGGATCGTCATCGGGCTCGGTCGGTGGGGGCGGGACGATCGCCGAGGGCTGCTCCGCTCGCGGGACGAGAGGCCGACCGTCGGGCCGCTGCTGCGCCCTGGCACCCGCCATCGCAAGACTGGCCACGACAGACGCGATCGTGACCATCCTGAGGGGAAATCTCATGGCCGTGCGATCTCCGAGGGGGTTCGAGGTGATGCTCGATCTTTCGGGACGAACCGGTCCGTTTTCGACCTGTCTCAGTTTATCGATCGCGAAGATTGAGTGCGATGGGATGATGGTTCCTTGCGTACAATTTTTTAGTGTTCGCGATGTTCAAGAGTTTTGAGGATGCGGTCCAGCTTCTGCTCGACGGTGTCGAGCCGGGTCGCCAGCGATCGGAGCATCGTTCGTGTGGAACCCTCTTCGGGACGGTCGCCGGGCGTCGGCCGGGTCGATCGCGGCGGGGTGAGGCGGCGAGGTTGCGGCTCGGGCGCCGACCTCGCC
>DAHZZC010000242.1 GCA_027435495.1 Planctomycetales bacterium | reverse complement strand
TGTTCCGCCCTCGATGGCCTTCTCCCTTCCCGATTGATCGACCCTGAGCCGGGTCCCGATTCTCGAATGGTCACCATCTGGGTATCCTTTGGGGTTCCTCACAGGGAGCCTGGAAGGCCGAGGATCGCCTTGCCCCTGGTGGCCACGGACGATGGTCCGGGGAGGATGGCGTGGTCCTCCCCGACTCCCCGCGATCTGAGTCAACGAGGACACTGCATGTGCGGCATCGCCGGCGCCGTCGACCTGAAGGGAACGCGTGAGTTTCCCTGGGATCGTCTCGCAAGTATGACCGGGGCGATCGCCCACCGGGGACCCGACGACGAGCAGTTCCACGTCGAGCCCGGTGTGGCCCTTGGAGCGCGTCGCCTCTCGATCATCGACCTGGCGGGCGGACGGCAGCCGATCGCAAATGAAGATCGGTCGATCTGGGTGGCGTTCAACGGCGAGTTGTTCGAGTACCCCGAATTGCGCCGGCAACTCCTCGCCGACGGCCACCGGCTGTCGACGCGATGCGACACCGAGGCCTGGGTCCATCTTTATGAGGACAGCGGCGAGGCGATGTTCGACCGGGCGCGCGGGCAGTTCGCCGTTTCGCTTTGGGACCGCAACACCCGAACGCTGATCCTCGGCCGCGATCGGGTCGGAATCTGCCCGCTCTATTACGCGGAGGTCGACGGCTGGCTCCTCTGGGGCTCGGAGATCAAGGCGATCCTCGCCTCGGGGATGGTCGCCGCCCGGAGCGATCCCAGGGGTGTCGACCACCTCTTCACATTCTTCTGTGCGGGAACGTCGCGCACGTTTTTTGACGGAATCCAGTCATTGCCACCTGGGCATTTCCTCCGGATTCGCGACGGACGGGTCAGCCATCATTGCTACTGGGACCTCGATTTCCCCGACGCCGGACAGGAGCGCCGGATGGATGATCCGACCCCGATGGTCGAGGAGCTTGAGGGCCTGCTGATGCAGGCGGTCGAACGCCGGCTCCGAAGCGATGTTCCGGTCGTTTCCTACATCAGCGGCGGGCTCGATTCCACGGTCGTTCTCGGATGCTCGACCCGACAGCGCCGCGAGCCGATCCCGTCGTTCACGATCGGATTCGATAATGCCGGTCCCGACGAGCGCTCGCACGCCGCCGAGGCCGCGGAGGTTCTCGGTTCGCCGCTCCAGACGATCACGCTGGACCGCGCCGGCCTGGTCCAGGCCTATCCCGAGCTCATCCGGGCGGCGGAGGGTCCGGTCCTGGATACCTCCTGTGCGGCTCTCCTCCGGTTGGCGCAGGCGGTCCACCAGCGCGGGTACAGGGTCGCGCTGACCGGCGAGGGCTCCGACGAGGCACTCGCCGGATATGCCTGGTACAAGGCCCAGGCGATCCGGAACGCGGTTTTGGGCCGGGTTGGAACGACCGGCCCGCGGTTGCTCCGTCAGGCCATCATGCGTGCGGTCGCGGGCGGCCGGCCGATCCTGCCCCCGGAGCGAGCGATCGCGGGCGTCCGGCCGGCCCAGCAGGAGATGTTCGAGTTCGTCGCTCAGGCCAAGCCAACGGTCTACTCGGCCGGGATGTGGGACCAGCTCGGCGATCATAACCCTTATGACGACCTCGATATTACGAACGATCGGATCCGCCGCTGGGCACCGCTGAATCAGTCGCTCTACGTGGGTTACAAGGTCATGCTCGCCGGGCTCCTGATGATCGCCAAGGGAGACCGGATCGCGATGAATGCGTCGGTCGAAACGCGCTACCCATTCCTCGACGATGACGTGATCGCCTTCTGCGCGGGGATCGCCCCAGAGTACAAGCTGCGGGGACGGGTCGAGAAGTGGATTCTCCGCCAGGCCGCGGCCCGGA
>DAHZZC010000241.1 GCA_027435495.1 Planctomycetales bacterium | reverse complement strand
CGGAAAGTTCGTCCTCCTCTTCTTCTCACGACTGCACCTCAAAAAAGGGCTCGACCTTCTGGCCGAGGCCCTTCGCCGGGTCGCGCCGAAATCGCCTGATCTCCATCTTTTGATCGCGGGCAACGACGACGGCGCCTGGGCGCCGTTTCAATCTCGGATCGAGGAGGCTGGCCTTTCCAACCGGATCACCTACCTCGGCCACGTCTCGGGCGAGTCGGCCCGGCGGACCTGGGCCGCCGCCGATGCCTTCGTCTTGCCCAGCTACAGCGAGGGATTCAGCATGGCCGTCCTGGAGGCCATGGCCTGCCGACTCCCAGCGCTCATCACCACCGCCTGCTACTTCCCCGAGGCCGACGCCGAGGGCGCCGCGGTGGTCGTCGAGCCGACCGCCGAGAGCGTCACCCGGGGCCTCTTCGAGATGCTCGAACGATCGCCCGACCAGCGCTCCGCGCTGGGCTCTCGTGGGCGGGCGCTCGTCGAACGCGAGTACACCTGGCACCGCCAGGCCGAGCGGCTGGCCTCCATTTACGGCTGGCTCGCCGGCGGCGGGCCGTCGCCCGATTGCGTCGAACTTCGATGAACAAACAGTGATGCGGTCAACCCGAGGCAAGGACGCACGATGATCACCCAGTCGCCCCGACGAGCCAGCAGGCCCGAGACCATCGACCCTCTCCACCAGGACAGGCGAGCGGCTGTCCCCGTCAGCGTGATCGTCCCCGTCAAGAACGAGGCCGAGAACCTGCGCCGGTGCCTCCCCGCCCTGGACTGGGCCGACGAGGTCTTCGTCGTCGATAGCCAGAGTACCGACGAAACCGAGCAGGTCGCCGCCGAGCACGGCGCCTCGGTCGTCCAGTTCCACTTCAACGGCTCCTACCCGAAGAAGAAGAACTGGGCGCTCGAGAACCTCCCCTTCCGCAACGAGTGGGTCCTGATCGTCGACGCCGACGAGGTCGTCCTTCCCGAGCTCGCCGAGGAGATCGCCCGGCGGATCGAGTCGGGCGAGGCCGAGGGCTACTACCTCAACTCGCAATACTACTTCCTGGGCCGTCGCATCCGGCACTGCGGCTACTCCGAATGCTGGAACCTCCGGCTCTTCCGACACCCGCTCGGCCGATACGAGCGAATGCCCGACGCCACCGGCGGACGCTGCGGCGACAACGAGGCCCACGAACATGTGGAACTCTCCGGCCGCGCGCTCCGGCTCCAGAACATGCTCGAACACCACGCCTATCCGACCGTCGCCGTCTGGGTCGAGAAACACAATCGCTACGCCATCTGGGAAGCCGCGCAGTACGACCGCATCCGAGCCGAGCCAGTCTCCGCCGGCATCGGCCGGGGCAAACGGTTCAAGCGCCACCTCAAACGAATCGCCTGGAGGCTCCCGATGCGCCCCGCCATTCGATTTATTTATGCCTACGTTTTCCGACTAGGATTTCTTGATGGACGCCCCGGGTGGATTTTCTGCCTGCTGCTGGCGTTTTACGACTTTCTGGCGGGGGTGAACCGTTACGAGCAGTCGCTCAAAAGTCTGGTGGAGTCTCGTGGAGTACCAGATCGGGTCGGTCGGGCGTCGGCTGCTGGACGTTCTTGACGCATCGGCGTCTCCGGCATTAGAATCCCTTTCGGGTACGAGGCCCGACGCCTTTGGATCAAGGACGATCGACGTGACCACCTCGACGCGACCCACCGAGCTTTCTCACGCCCCGGGAGTTCCGGCACCTGTATCGAGTTCGCTCGGCGGGAGCATCCGGGTGGCCTGCCCCGACGCTCGCCCTCCGGCCTATCAGGCGGCGGTCGCCTGCGCCGATCGCGATCGGCTTGATGGGTTCGTGACCGGGTATTACTACCGGGGCGGTCCGCCGTCGATGATCCGAACGCTGGCCCCTGCGCGGGCCGATCAGCTCGATCGCTACCTCCGCCGCCGCCACGAGCCCGGTATCCCAGGCGATCGCGTCCGAACCTGGTACGGCTTCGACCTGGCCCTGGCCGCCGAGCGGAAACTCGGGGCGAGGCGGCCTCGGATGCGACACGCCCTCGCCCGATGGCGGACCCGGCAGTTTGACCGGATTCTGGCCCGCGACCTCGCCCGCCATCGGCCCGCCGCGGCGCTCGTCTTCAGCGACGTTGGGTCGGAATTCGCCCTGCCCACTTGCCGGGAGCACGGAATCGCCTCGGTCCTCAGCATGGTTCACGGCGATGTCCGCGAGGAGCGCCGGGTTCTTGAGATCGAGGCTGACGCCGCGCCCGACTTCTTCTCGATCTATCTGGCAGACGGCCCGATCGATCGGACCGAGCTCGACTGGCTACACGAGCGTCGATTGCTCGACCTTGAGGGCGCCGACCGCGTCCTCGTTCCGTCCGAGCACATCGCCGGCGAACTCACGCGGCACGGGACGCCCCGCGATCGGATCACGGTGATCCCCTACGCGGCGGATACCCGCCGGTTTGTGCCCGACCCATCGAAGCACCACGGCGAGGGCTGCACGTTCCTGTTCGCCGGAGGGATCACTCAACGGAAGGGAATCAAGTACGTGCTGGAAGCCTGGCGGCGAGTCCGTCGGCCAGGCTGGCGGTTGCAGTTGCTCGGCGGGCTGCCGGCCGACCCCAGGCCGTTAGCTCCCTATCTCGATGAGGTGGAATGGCTCGGACGTCTTCCGCACTCCGAGGTTCCCGCCCGGATGGCCGCGGCCGACGTCTTCGTCTTCCCCTCGCTTTTCGAGGGCTCGGCGGTCGTCACTTACGAGGCGATCGCCTGCGGCCTTCCGAGCATCGTCACGGCCGAGGCCGGCTCGGTCGTCCGCGATGACCGGGAAGGGATCGTCGTTCCCGCCCGCAACATCGAGGCGACAGCCGCCGCGATGGAACGACTCGGAACCGATCCCGACCTGCGGGCGGAGATGTCGGCCCAGGCCCGCCGACGCGCCGAGGCTTTCGACTGGCCCCGCTATCACGTCGACGTGCTCGACGCGATCGACCGGACAATCGGCCGATGATCGACACAGGCCCGGTCGCTTCTCGTCATGTGTGGAACCCCCAACGAAAACCCGGAGGCCGTATCCGATGGGACTGAAATCGATCGTGAGGAGACTGCTGCCCCGCCGTCACGTCCCGCACCGGATCCTCAGCGGCCCCCTGCGCGGGCTCCGGATCGTGACGTCATGGCACGACTACCCGGCCGCCATCTGCGGATACACCGAGCCTCGGCTCGTTCACTGGCTGCTCGACAATGCCCGTCGCGGCGAAACCTGGCTGGATGTCGGTGCCAACTGCGGATACACAAGCCTCGCGCTCTGCCGTCGCGTGGGACCAACGGGACGGGTCTACGCCTTCGAGCCGGCACTGGCGACCGCCGCCTGTCTGGAACGAACCGGTCAGGTCAACGGCTTCGATCAACTGGTGGCTGTCCCGCTGGCGCTCTCCGACGCCCCCGCTCCGACCATCCTTCGATTCACCTCGGATCGCGGCATGATCGATTCGCAGTTGACCGCCGACGACTCGCCCGAGACAGCGCAGGTGATGGCGGTCAGTCTCGACGCCATCTGGAACGGGATTGCCCCGCCCGACCCGACGATCCACGGGATCAAGATCGACATCCAGGGCATGGAGCTCGACGCCCTCCGCGGGATGGAGTGGACGCTCGCTCGGTCGCGACCGAAACTCGTCCTGGAGATTCATCCGGGCGTTCCGCGAGACGAGGTCCTGGCGCTCCTGGAGAGTTGCGGCTATCACGACGAGCCGATCCCGCTGGATGATTCACTCGGCGAGTTCCGCGACCCGCAGAGCAATGCCAGTTTCCTCTTCCTGCCGACGGAACCGAAGGCACCCGCGGCCTCGCCTGTGCAGGAAGTCCGCCACGATTCGGCGGCCACGCCCGTGCTCGCCGCAGCTCGCCGCGACTGAGCCGGCGGCCGAAATCGTCGACGGACCAGGCCGAACTCGCGCCGACCTTTCGACGCGAGCTCGGCCGTGGATCGTTTCTGATCCCATCCCGGGCCTCAGCCTCCGGAATGACTGGAGGTCGAGGAATTCGTCTGGCTCGACCCGCCGTTGCTGGCCGTCGAGGTCGTCGAGGATGTCGTCGTCGTGTTGCTTGATCCGTCCTGGCCGGTGTTTGCCGTCGAGCCGGTTGAGGTGGTCGTGCCCGCGGTCCCGCCTGAGCCCGCGCCGACCTGGGACGTCCCGCCCGCAGAGGTCGTGGTTGTCGCCGTCCCGGGGCCTGTGGATGTCGGAGTTGGCGTCGTCGTGCCCGTCGGGCTCTGGCTGTTCGACTGATTGCTGCCGTTGCCGCTGGAGCTCTGTCCGGAGGTCGTGCTTCCCGCGCCTGTTGTCGCGGTGTTCGAGCCCGAGCCCTGGGCGTTCGTCGTTCCGGTGGGGGTCGGATTCGTGTTGGTACTCGACCCGGTGCCGCTGGTCGCCGTTCCCTGGGATGGCGTCGAGGTGTTCGCGCCGTTGCCCAACGAGGTTGACGAGGTGCTGCCGGTGGTGGCCGTCGCCGTCGAGCCACTCGACCCGGCCGACGTATTGGAAGAGGTCGTGGTCGTGGCGCTGGCGCCTCCAGTGGAGGTCGGGCTGGGCGTCGGCGTCGGGGCCGGCGTGGGCGACGGGGTTGGGGTCGGCGTCGCCGTTGTGGCTCCGGTCGAGATCCCGGTCCACCAGTTCGCCGCTCCTCCCGTGCTCACGCCGGTCTGCGTGGTCAACGAGGGATTCTGATTCGTCGTGGCGGTCGGCGTGGGAGTCGGGGCCGGTGTGGGCGTGGGAGTCGGGGCCGGTGTGGGCGTGGGCGTCGGGGCCGGCGTGGGATTGCTGGTGCCGGTCGAAGAGGTCGTCGTCGTGGTCGATGAGGTCGAAGTACCCGACGACCCGCCGTTGATCGAAGGATCCACGTTGATCACGGGCCGTACTTCGATGGTCGGCGAGGTGCTGATCGCCGCCATCGCCGTTGCCCTCATTCGGAACCGGCCGTGATGGTCGCGTCCGAACTGAGATCCGGTGGTTGAGCCCTGCTGGCCCGTTGTGCCGGTTCCAGTGCCGGTCGAAAGCCCGAGAACGGCCGGCGAGAGCTCGCGCCGAAGGATTCGCCAGTGGTTATTGACCGCGGCTATCCCCGGATGATGGGCTCGCAGGGCGATGAACTCCGCTCTTCGGGCCGCATGGGTGTGGTGAGCCCACGCGGCGTAGTGCGCCCCCGAGAGAAGAATTCGCCCTTCGACCTCCTCAACGGTACCGAGGAACTTCGCGCGACGCCGCGATCCCACGTCCCCGCTACGACCGGCGTTATCCTTCGCGAACATGGCCCCTCCCTGGGCGAAACGCCCGACCCCATCGGCGAATTCCGGCCGGTCATCCTGACCGGCCTTCTTACCTCCCGGCGAGAAGAGACGTTTCGTTGAGTTAGATCGGCAAGATCGTTCGTACCCTTGAGGAAACCTGACCTTCTCTGCCGATTCTCTGGCCTGGTCGAGCCTTCGGGATTCGGCAGATCTGGGAAGGATTTCCGGGGTTTGAACAGTCCGGCACGAAGATCGCTGGCCGAAGCAGGGCGGATCGAGTCATTCGATCGCATCCCGCCGCGTCGTCCTCAACTCGTCGGGCATCATCTGGAACTCTCATGTCCGGGCAGGGCCGTTGTGTGCCATCGCCGGATCTTTTTTTGAGAGGATCAGGCCGTGGCGGCTATCGGGCGAAGGGTCTCGGCGTAAAGGCTGGCCAGACGATCGGTCTCGGCCTCGGGATCGAAGAGCAACCGGACGCGGTCACGGGCGTTTTGCCCGAGGCGGCTGGCCTCGTCCGGACGGTCGAGAAGGGCCTTGATGGCACCTTCCAGCGCCGAGGGATTGGCGGGGGGGACGACGAGACCGCTTTCCCCGGGCTCGATCAGTCCGCGGAGCCCCGGCACTACGGTCGCGATGCAGGGAACCGCGTGCGCCATCGCCTGCATCAGCGGCATCCCAGAATGCGCTGAGACCGAGGGCTGACAGTAAATGTCCATGACCGACCAGTAGTCGGCGCCCACCGATGGAAAATCGGCGACGGTTACCCGCTCGGTGATCCCAAGGTGATGGGCATGCCGACGAAGCTCCACCTGCCCGGCACCAGGGCCGGCGATGACGAATTCGGCGTCGCGGCCCGCTTCCAGGATGCGGTGGGCGGCCTCAAGGAAGACGAGCAGCCCCGATGGATCGTCGAGCGGACCACTCGCCCCGATCACGGGCAGACGGTCCTCCGTCCGCTCGCGCCCGGCCTCGTCCGGTAGCGCGATACCCGGCGGGATCACCGCGACTCGCGATTCCGGAACGCGCAGTTGCTCGATCAGACCGCCGCCCAGTTCCGGGCGGATCGCGATGAGCTTCCGGCACCAACGCCGGCTGAGCCGAAGCCCACGCTCCAGAGTACGGAAATCAGCCACCGTCTGAAGATAAGGGAGCCCCGACGCCTCGGCGATCAGCAGGGCCGGCTCGCTCATCTCATCGTGGATCGAATGGATCAGGTCAGGTCGTCGAAGCCCCTCATCCGACCAGGGCAATAGGGCCGCCCAGCCGCGGGACCATCGATTCCCCAGGGCAGGCAAATCAAAAACGCGGAGATCCTCCGACAACACGTTCCCCCGCGAGAGACAGAGAAGCTGGAGCCGGAACCCGTGCCTTTCCAGACGATCGAGCCAGGAAACCATCGGCCATCGGCCGTCGTGACGTCCCAGTCGCCCGGCAAGGATCAAGATCCGCTGCCCCTCGCCTTTCTCGAGGAGAGGGGCTTCCGTTTCACCCATGGACTGCCCCCGCTCGCAACTCCGGAGGTCCCGACTCGACGTCGGCTTCTTCGGTTGCCCCGACCGGCCGTTGGATTCGACGCCTCATTCGGTTTATACTATCCCGTCTTACATCCGGCGCCACCAACGACGCACCGTAGCCCGAGTGGAACGCATGAGTGCAACCCAGACTGCCGAGACCGCATCCCTGCCGCTGGAAGAGCTGCTCTCGCTCACAAACCGACTGATTGAGAATATCGGCTCGGTCGTGCTCGGCAAGACGGACGTCATCCGGCTCGCTGTCGTTGCTCTCCTCGCCGAGGGGCACATCCTGATCGAAGATGTCCCTGGGGTGGGGAAGACACTTCTGGCCAGAGCGATGGCGGCGAGCATCGATTGCTCGTTTCGCCGCGTCCAGTTTACCCCCGACCTGCTCCCCTCCGATGTCCTCGGGTCGAGCGTCTACCACGCGCCGTCGGGCGACTTCGTCTTCAAACCCGGCCCGCTCTTCGCCAACGTCATCCTCGCCGACGAGATCAATCGAACCACGCCAAGGACCCAAAGTGCCCTGCTCGAGGCGATGAGCGACCGGCAGGTCTCCGTCGAGGGGAAGACGTATCCCCTGGATCCTCCCTTTCTGGTGATGGCGACGCAAAACCCCTATGAGTTTGAAGGGACTTATGTTCTCCCCGAAAGCCAGCTCGATCGCTTCATGATCCGACTCCGGATGGGATACCCGATCCGCTCGGAGGAGCGCAAGGTCTTTGTCTCGCACCGGAGCGGCGAGCCGGTCGAAACCCTGGGAGCCGTGCTCTCCTCCGAAGACGTGCTGAGGCTCCAGCGCGCCGTCCGGACCGTTCAGGTTGACGACGCCATCAGCGACTATTTGCTGGATATTATCCACGCGACCCGGAAGAGCGACGATCTGCATGTTGGCGTCAGCACGCGGGGTGCCCTGACACTCTACCGGGCGGCGCAGAGCCTGGCTTTGGTCTCGGGCCGGAACTACGTCGTCACCGACGACATCAAGTCTCTGGTGGTGCCCGTGCTGTCGCATCGGGTGGTCGGCAAGTCGTTCCTCCAGGCGGGGGAATTCGGCGCCGCCGAGGCCATCATCCGAGACCTGGTGGACCGGATCCGGGTTCCGTCCTGAGTTGGGCACGGACCCCGATGGGAGGCGACGATGAGCGTCGAAGAGAGGTCCGCCGTCCGCCAGGCGTCGGGGCGGCTCCGGCGACTGGCGCGGAGCCTGCTTGGTGCCCTCGGGCCGACCGAGCGATCGATCCTCACCCGCGAGGGTTTCTTTTATTTCCTCCTGGCCCTCACGCTTCTACTCGCCGGACTGATCCAGCAGGTCAACCTGATCCTCCTCGTGTTTACGCTGGCGGCCGGTCCGTTCATGGCCTCGATCTTCGGCGGCCGATCGATGCTTCGAAGGCTCAGCGTCGTCCGCCGGGCTCCGGGCTATGTTTTCTCCGGCGACCCTCTGGTCATTGACTACGCGCTGGAGAGCGGACGACGATGGACGACCGCCCTGACCCTCTTCATCGAGGATTCCCTGGTCCCATCCGATCGGACCGTCCCGGGCGCCACCACGATCATCCCTCGGGTCTTCTTTCCCAGAGTGCC
>DAHZZC010000240.1 GCA_027435495.1 Planctomycetales bacterium | reverse complement strand
GGATGATCCCGTTCTCGCGCAGGGCCGCAAGCCGGCCGACCCGCGCTATCGACAGGCGATGGACCTCTACAATGCCGGCGTCGACCACTTCATCCGGGCGGCAATGACGCGAGGCGAGATCCGTCCGGAGGGGGGAAAGGTCATCGCCTTCAAGTTCCACGGGGTCGAGCGCAAGCTGCAATTCCTGCTTCAGGAGTCGGCCTGGCAGCCGACGGATGTCCACAAGCTGCTGATGGCGACCGACTTCGAGGTCATCGGTCTGAACAAGGACTATCACCAGTACGGCGTCGGCGTCCCGCTGATCGCGATTCGGGAGACGCAGACCGACCGCAAGGGCAAGCGCGACCCCCTGGAGCAGTTCTACCCGTTCGAGATGGCCTTCCCGATGACGGCGTTTCTGGTGCCGAATTCCCGGCTCAAGGACGCTCACACGGAGCAGGGGGAGTCGCGGGTCTGCCACCTCAAGCTGATCGACCCGATCAAGCAGCAGTACGTCAGCGGGCCGCCGATTTCGGGTCAGCCGGATTCGCCCGGCCTGCCGATGGAGATTGACCTGACGACCCCGCTGGCCTACATGTGGTCGCGGTCCCAGACCGATCTCGAACGATTCCGGTGGGCCGGTCTGATGCGTCCCGAGAAGAACCTTGAACGGGCCAATCTGCTGCTGATCCGCCCATATGAGCCGGAGAAGATCCCAGTCGTGATGGTCCACGGTCTGATCTCCAGCCCCCTGGCCTGGATCCCGATGCTCAACGAGTTGCTCCGCGACCCGGAGATCCAGCGCCGGTATCAATTCTTCCTGTACATGTACCCGACGGGCGTCCCACTTCCCATCGCCGCCGCCGGCTTACGCGACTCGCTCTACGAGGCGCACCGGCTCTACGATCCCGACGATCGTAACCCAGCCTTCAACCGGATGGTCTTGCTCGGCCACAGCATGGGGGGCTTGCTCAGCCACATGATGTCGGTGGACAGCGGGAGGGGTCTCTGGCGGCTCTACTCCGACCGATCGTTCGAGACCGAGATCATTGGCCCTCGCGAGACGCTCGACGAGTTGAAGCACTATCTCTTTTTCGAGCCGGTCCCGTTCGTCCGCCGGGTGGTCTTCCTGGCGACGCCGCATCGCGGCTCCGAGCTCTCGCTCGGGGTGGTCGGCCGAGTCGGAAACGGCCTGATCTCCGACTCGGACCATATCCACAATCTGCTCTCCCGGCTGGTCCGAGATAACCCCAACGCCTTCGACTCACGGCGGTTCCGACGTCTCCCGACGAGCATCGAGACGCTGGAACCGAACTCCAAGATTCTCAAGGCGATCGAGCTGATGACGCCCGCCAAGGGCATGATCTTTCACTCAATTATCGGCTCGGTCCGCCCCGGTGGGGAGCAGGATGGTACCGACGGGGTCGTTCCCTGGACCAGTTCCCACTTCGAGGGAGCTGTCTCCGAGCGGATCGTCCGTTCCGACCACGGCGTCCAGAAGTCGCCCGAGGCGATCCGGGAGGTCCGGCGTATCCTGCTGGAGCATATTGGGATGGCGATTGATGGCCCCATCACGCGCGAGGCCCGCGCCCCCGCGGCTGCCGGCGATCCCGGGATCGAGCTCCAACCACCGGCGACGGTCCGATGAGGGGACCGCGCGGCGCGGTCTCTCGGTGAGTCGGACGGCATCGGCTTGACTCGGGCCCTCGGCGGCGTTCTCATATCGATGGCTTCCGACGCTTCGGACGCGCCCGATCGATCCAACAGCCATTCGAGGGCCTCGCCATGCGCACGTCCCACCGCCGCCAATTTCTCCATGACTCCGCCGCCCTGACCGCCGCCCTGGCCGCCCTTCCGGCGGCCGGCGCCCGGGCTGAGGACCTTCCGCGCGAGAACGCCGATGCCAAGCCGGCCGGGCCGAACGAGGTCCTGCGGGTCGCTGTCGTCGGCGTCCACGGCCGCGGGATGGAGCACATCCGGGGGTTCGGCCACCTCAAGGACCAGGCCCGGATCACCACGATCTGCGATGCCGATCTCAACGTGACAGAAAGGGCGTCGAAGGCCATCGCCGGGATTTACAAGGAAGCGCCCAAGGTCGTCCAGGACATCCGCCGCGTTCTCGACGACAAGTCGATCGACGTCATCTCGATCGCGACACCGAATCACTGGCACGCCTTGATGGCCATCTGGGCCTGCCAGGCGGGGAAGGATGTCTACGTCGAGAAGCCGGTCAGCCACAACGTGGTTGAGGGCCGCCGGATCGTCGAGGCTGCCCGCAAGTACGGCCGGATCGTTCAGACAGGCACCCAGTGCCGGAGCCACAAGGGCATCCAGGATGCGATGGCGTTCCTCCACTCGGGCAAGCTCGGCCATGTCTACATGGCGAAGGGCCTCTGCTACAAGTGGCGCCCCTCGATCGGCCACAAGCCCGAAGAGGCCGTGCCGACCAGCCTCGACTTCGACCTCTGGACCGGCCCCGCGCCGAGACACGCGTTCAGCAAGAATCTGGTCCATTACAACTGGCACTGGTTCTGGGACTTCGGTAACGGCGACCTCG
>DAHZZC010000239.1 GCA_027435495.1 Planctomycetales bacterium | reverse complement strand
CCCCGCTGTCGCGGAGCTCGACGAGCGAGTCGATGCCGATCTCGAGGTGCTTGCGGACGTGCTTCTCGGTGACGGCGCGGTCGCTCCGGCTGCTCTTGACGCCCTCGGGGGTCATCGGGCTGTCGGAGACGAGGAGCAAGGCGCCCTTGGGGATGTGGTTGACGAACCCGACGATGAAGATGGTGGCGGTCTCCATGTCGATGCCGATGGACCGGACCCTTTTGAGGTACTCGCGGAAGCCGTCGTCGTGCTCCCAGACGCGACGATTGGTGGTGTAGACGGTGCCGGTCCAGTAGTCCATTCCGTGGCGGACGATGGCTGTTGAGGCGGCCTTCTGGAGCCGGAACGACGGCAGCGCGGGGATCTCGGGCGGCATGTAGTCGTTGCTCGTCCCCTCGCCCCGAATCGCGGCGATTGGCAGGATGTAGTCGCCGACCTTTGTCTTCTTCAGGCCGCCGCACTTGCCGAGGAACAGGACCGCCTTGGGCTCGACGGCCGAGAGCAGGTCCATCACTGTCGCGGCCATCGCACTGCCCATTCCGAAATTGAGGATGGTCAGATTCTCGGCAGTGGCCGATTGCATCGGGTGCGACCGGCCGAGAACCTCGACGCCGAACTGCTCGGCGAAGAGGTCGACGTAGTTGTGGAAGTTGCTCAGCAGGATGTACTGGCCGAAGTCGGTGAGCGCCCGGCCGGTGTAGCGCGGGAGCCAGTCCTTCACGATCTCGGATTTGGTCTTCAACGGGTCGGATCCTCCGGTTCGTCGCGTCGGCATTGACTTTGACCGAAATCGGCCGATCCTTCATCATGGCGAATCGGGCGCCGTCGCCATAGACGGCGGCGGCCTGCGCGCGGCTTTCGAGGGACCGGGAGGCGAGGATGAATCGGCGGGCACTGGCCCTGCTGTCGGTGGGACACCTTCTGATCGACCTCTGTCAGGGGATCGTCCCAGCGCTGGCACCGTTCCTGGTCGAGGAGCGGGGATTCACGAAGGCGGAGGCGGCCGGGCTCGTCTTCGCGATCAGCGCGACGTCGTCGGTCGTGCAGCCGGTCTTCGGTCAGCTTGCCGACAAGCTCGCACTGGGCTGGATGCTACCCTCGAGCCTGCTCCTGAGCGGCCTGGCGCTGGCGATTGGCGCCCAGGCGTCGAGCTACCCGATTGTCCTGCTCGCCTTCGGGCTGAGCGGGCTGGGCGTGGCGGCCTTTCATCCCGAGGCAGCGCGCAAGGCGAATCTTGCGAGCGGTCCCCGGCGATCGACCGGGATGAGTTACTTCTCGCTGGGCGGCGGGATCGGCTTTGCAATGGCTCCGGCGGTCACGCTGGCGCTGCTGCAATTCCGGGGATTCCCGGGCCTGCTGGTCCTGATCTACCCGACCGCGATGATTGCCGGGCTCTTCGTCGGTCGGATGGGGGTGGCCGCGACGATTGGCCTGATCCTCGGGCGACGCTCCAGGGTCCATCCCTCCGACGCCTCTCATCAGCCTTTCACCAGGATCGAGCCGCCTGGCCGGGATGACTGGCGAGGGTTCTCGTTTCTCTGCGTCGCGATGGTGCTACGATCGATTGTCTTCTACGGGATCAACACGTTCCTCGCGCTCTACTTCATGGGCCGATGGGGGCAGAGCGCGGCCGAGGCGAGCCGGGCCTCGGTGGCCTTTCTGGGGACGAGCATCATCGGGACGCTTCTCGGGGGCTGGATGGCCGATCGCTTCGGCCGGCGCGAGACGCTCCGGGTCGGCTTCACCGGCGCCTCGGTGTTGTTCGCGGTCTTCCTGGCGACACCCGATCGAACCGCGGCGCTGGCGCTGCTGGTCCCGATGGCGGTTTTCCTGTTCATCCCGACGAGTGTTCTGGTGGTGCTGGGTCAGGAGTACTTGCCGAACCGGGTCGGCCTGGCGTCGGGGATGACGCTCGGCCTTGCGGTGAGCATCGGCGGGATGTGCACGCCGGTCCTGGGCCTGCTGGCCGACCGATTCGGAATGTTCTCGGTTCTCACGATCCTGCTCGCGATCCTCGCGATCGCCGCGGCGCAGACCTACACGCTGCCGGCCGTCGGCCGGCACGAGCCCGAACTCATGCCGGCTACGGCCGATCGATGAGGAGCGGCAGGTATTCGGCGGCGGCGTCGGAGAGCAGGTCGCGATGCATCCGCGCCGGGTCGTTGAAGAAGTCGACGCCGATCGTCGTGTCGACGGTGCCGGTCGCAAGCAGGTCGAGCGCGTGTTCCTCGTCGCGGATCGACTCGGCGTAAACGATCCGCGGCCCCTCGCCCGGCTCGCCGAGCAGCCTTGCGAAATACTGGACATAAAGGCTGAGCTTCCTCGGCATCGCCGAGCCGAGGATCACGACCCGGACGGTTTTCCACTCATCGGCCGGCATCTCCGACCGCCAGATCGAGACCTGCGCGTGCAGCGCATCGAGCTCGGCGCGCGCCGCCTCGTCGACGTTCTTCACCACGACGGGCGTCATCCGCCGGGCGAACCGGATTCGGTCGTCGTGTGAGCAACGGCGGGACTTGACGACCGCGTCGAGGAAGGCGCGCGAATCGTCAAAGATCCGGCGGGCGCGGGCCCGTTGCTCGGGGTCGAGACCGCAGCCGTCGAGCTTCGGGATGGCGCGTTCCATCTGGTCGCGATCATGGCGGAGCTCGGCGAGGATGTCGTCGTCGAGCGTCGCCTCGGCGCCGTGGGGGGCGAGGATCACGTCAATCGCGAGCGGGACGTGCGCCACCATCTTGAGGACGTGGTAGATCGGCGGGGTGTACGAGACCTCGGTCCGCCGCCCGGCGCGGCGGAGGACGACGTTGTCGCCCACCATCAGGAGGATCGGACCGCTGTGGACGAGGGCCTGTTCCTTGACTCGGCGATACGAGGCGCGGAAGTCGTCGTTGAGCGTCGAGAGCGGATCGGCGGGCGGAGACGGCACCTGACCGATCGCGATGGCGGCCAGAAGCGCGACGATCCCGATGGAGAGAGTTTCGACCACCCCGAAACGGCCGGGTCTTATCGACATGAGAGGTTTCCTCGGTTCGACCGGATTCGATGCGTCCTCATCCCCATTATGGCGGACGGGACGGGACGGGCCTATGCTGGATCAGCGGGCCGGACACAAGGGGCCGGCTTTCATCGAGCGAGAGAGGGCGGGTTTCATGAAGACCTGGGCGAGCCTCGCGGGAATTGTGGCGATCGTCTCGGCGTGCGCCGGGAGCGCGCGGGCGGACGGAGACAACGAGGCGATCGCCGCTGTCCGAGCGGTCCTCGATCGACAAATCGCCGACTGGAACCGCGGCGACCTCGATGGCTTTCTCTCCGGCTACTGGAACTCGCCGAAGGTGGTTTTCCAGTCGGGCGGGCGCCGCCTGGTCGGCTGGGAGGCGATGCGGGATCGATATCGTCGACGGTACGGCTCGGATCGGTCGACGATGGGCCGGCTCACCTTCTCGGGCCTCGATATCGTTCCGCTTGGGCCCGAGGCGGTGCTGGCGCGGGGGCGGTGGCAGCTCGTCATGAAGGACGGCACCGAGCCCGGCGGCCTCTTCACCGCGATCTTCCGCAAGTTCCCCGAAGGGTGGAAGATCGTCCACGATCATACATCGGTCGACGACCCAAAGCCGGCCGCTCCGGCGAAGCGGCCGGAGTGATCGGGCCGGTGCCGGTCAGCGATCGATCAGCTTCATCGCGGCGGCCGGGTAGCGCTCGCCGGCGGCGCTTCCTTCGGGGACCTCCTGGTCGAGCCAGGTCAGCTCCTCGGGGGTGAGCGTGACGTCCGCGGCGCCCGCGTTCTCGCGGAGGAACGTCCGTCGCTTCGTGCCCGGGATCGGGACGATATCCTCGCCCTGGTCGAGCAGCCAGGCCAGCGCGAGCTGTCCTGGCGTACATTCTTTCCGGTCGGCCAGGGTTCGGATCGCGTCGACGAGCTTCTGATTGCGGTCGTAGTTCTCGCCCTGGAACCTCGGGTAGTTCCGGCGGAAGTCGTCGTCGGCCAGACCCTCGGCGCGGGGGGCTCGGCCGGTGAGAAGTCCCCGGCCGAGCGGGCTGTACGGGACGAATCCAATCCCCAGCTCGCGGCAGGTCGGCAAGATTTCACGCTCCACCC
>DAHZZC010000238.1 GCA_027435495.1 Planctomycetales bacterium | reverse complement strand
ATCCGATCGGCGAGCGGAGCACGGATGAACCGTCCGCTCGAGAGCCAGGGAACGAACGTGAAGGCGAGGAAGACAAGAGCGATGGTGGCCGCCGGCTCGGCCACCACCCGGGTCGACTTCAGTAACCTGCGCCGATCCAGGCCGTCTCGCAGCACTGTCAAGACCAGGGCCGGGATTCCAGCGGCCAGCCGACCGAGGTTCAGCAGCACCACGAATGTCGCACCAAAGAGTGCCAGCGGTCGGGCCTTCACGGCGGTGCCGAAGAGCAGGATCATCAGAAACGGTAGCGAGGCGACATAGGCCCCCTCGTTCAGCCACCGGAAGAATTTCTGGAACGGACCGAGCGCCTTTCGCCAGAGCCGTCGGATTCCGCCCTGGCCGATCGGCCTCGGATCGCGGCCGGAGGGAATGCGTTCCGGTCCTGCCAGGGCATAAGGGGTTGAGTCATTGTTGTCCGACAGTGCCGGCGGCAGGGCCGGCGCGGGCCGCAGGGCCGGCGCGCTCAGCGGGGCCAGGCCAACCTGGCTGATCCCCGTTCGCAGCCAGTCCATGATCGAGGGAGCATCGGTCCCGATCTCCGAGGGCCCAGTGGGCCGGGTCATCGAGACGGCAACCGCGTGCGCGGAGGCCGACCCAACCCTCGCGCCGGTCATGGTCAATTCTTCGGGACGAGGAATCTCCGTCTCCTGGCCGCAGAGTCGACATCGCCCCCGTTTCCCAGCCTTCGACGGATCGACGTCGAATCTCGATCCGCAACTCCGGCAGTAGAAGATGATCCCCATCGAATCGAGCACCCTCACCGCCTGTCTCACGATTCTGCTGCCTTTCAAAACCGGACAACAAGCAGACCGAGGAGCAGGAGCGTCCAGAAGATCACGCCCTCGTCGAACCGCGAGAGGAGCCAGAAATACAATGTCGAAAGCAACAAGGTCTCGCCCACGAACGCGATCTCGGGAGTGGTCCCGGCCGTGCGGGCGGCCTGAAGTTGCCAGTCAGCCCAGGGAAATCGCTCCCAGCTAAACAGGAAGAGATAACTGAGCAGCGCGACGCCGGCTGTGTAGCTCCCGGCGAGGAACAGCCAGTGTTCCTTCATGGTTTCGAACTTCACCTGGATGCGAACCAGGCTGAAAAAAAACAGCACCTTGAAAACATAGTAATAGAGCAGGGCGGACAGGAACATTGTTCACCTCCCGCCTCTGGGAGATCCTGGACCCGAGGCATGCTCGCCTTCGATGGCAACCAACCGCGGCCGTCCTGTAGGGGCGGCGGCGACCACAGCGTCCTCCGCCGACCCCATCTCCGGGTCAATATAATCTTTGCATGTTCCCGTATCAAGCCGATCGTTTGCGAATCGTGCCCCCTCGGAGACAAAGAGGAGCCGGGATCATCCGGTGACGGCCCGTCTGATGCGTCCGTCGTGAAGGCGAGGGGCGTTGGCCGCTTCGGGCAGGCCGGGGATTCGGGCGATTCCGTACAGGCTGAGCGCCGAGATGACGAGCACGACAACGATCGCGATGGGGGTGGCGAGGCTCACGAGGATGGTGATCGCGACCACGGCACCGGTCGTTCCCATCAGCCTGGCCTTCGAGCCCAGGCTGAGACCGTGCCGTTCCTCCCACTCCACCAGCACCGGGCCCAGGACAGGCATTCGCCGGAGCCGGTCGTTCAGCGACGGCGAGGACCGCGCCAGGTAGTAGCTCGTCGCCAGCAGAAACGGGACCGTGGGGATGCCGGGGACGATCAGGCCGACCACGGTCAGCACGAATGACCCGCCGGCCAGGAGGAGATACCGGATGCGACGGAACCCTGAGGCGATGGGGAGATCCTCCGCCTTGCCTCTCCTCGAAGTGGATCGATGGACCTGGACGGCCCGCAGTTCGTCCTCGACCTCGTCGAGGAGGCGGCCTGCGATCGGGGCGAGTGGGCGATAGTCGATGGTGAGCGTGCTCGACCACGGTGAAATGCGGCTTTGCTCGATCCCCTCGTGCTCGGTCAGCACGGCGGCGAGCGCAACGAGATCCTCCTCGGCCTCGGCGGCCGGTTCGTGGCGGAGTCGAACCCGCCCCGGACGGGCCTCGATCGTCTCCCACCAGGAGAGCCCCTTCACCGCGCGGAAGGCAGAGATTCGCGACCATCGCCCATCACGACGCCACCAGGGCCCGTCGCCGACCGGCCCGGAGGAGGCCTCGCGTACCGCCGAGGTGACTGCGTCGGCCATCGATCGGGCGGTTGTCGACCTCGGGTCGAACTTCAGTCGGCAGGAGGCCGCGTCGAGGTCGATCTCAGCTCGTTCGAACCCCGGATGCCCCGAGGCCGACGCGATGAGGCGTCGGCAGAATCCGCGACGCCCGACGCGGAAGGCACGCGGGTCGTGGATAAGAAGCCACCCCTCTCGCTCGTCGATCTCGATGTCCAGCGAGTACCGCGGCCGGTCGGATGCCGGATCAACCGGTTCGGACCGGACCGCGCCGACAACCTTCCGGATCAGCGTTCTTGCCATCGGTGAACCGCCCGGTTCTCGAGGTAGTGGTTTCATCGGGGCCACCAGAATTTGATTGTATCTGTCGAGGACGCTCCGTTCCATCAAGGAATTCCGGTTCATTCCGTCAGAATTCCCCGGGCGAGGGCCCTGGGTTGGCCAGTCTCGTGAATCCTGGGCCTGGGTCGATCACCCATCGGACGTTCCGTTGTCTCGGCCCAGGCCGAGAACCTGGCGGCGATAGGCTGCCGGGGTGGTTTTCATCGTTCGACGGAAGACCTCCGTCAAATGGCTCTGCGACGAAAAGCCGACGGCCAGTGAGACCTCGGTGATCGGCCGGTGCGGGTCGCGGAGGAGCTCGCAGGCCCGGGCGATTCGCAATTCGGTGACGTAGCGATGCGGCGTTTGGCCGGTCGCCTCCCGAAACGCTCCCAGGAAATAGTTCGGGCTCAGTCCGGCGAGGGCGGCGAGGGTCTCGAGCGAGACATCGTCGCGGAGGTTCCGACGGATATACTCGATCACCGGGGAGAGCCTTGGATCGGCCAGGGTTTCCTCGTTTCCTCGCGGGTGCGTGATCGTCGAGTGGTCCCAGAGAATTTGGAGGGCAATCAGTTCCTGGAGCGCGGCTGCGCAGGCACGCGAGCCGGGAATCGGATCGAGAATTCGGTCCGCCAGCCGCCGGCCGAGGTCCCAGAGCCCCTCGTCGTCGCGATGGAGTCCCTCGAGGATCCGGTACGCCGACGCCGTCTCCGGCCATTCGTCGCGGGCGAGCTGGTCGAGCCGGTCCGGGTCGATGGGATGCAAGAACGCCTCGATCGGTTCCACGGCCCGGAGACGGTGGCCCTCGCATCCGGGGGCGACCAGAAGATCGCCGGCCCGGATCGTCTGCCGCGAGAACCGATTGCCGCGACGCCAGTCGAGTTGCGATGATCCCTTCCGGAGGAACAGCAGGAATGGGAAGGTTGCGGAGAGGTCGACGAACTCGGCGATCGGGCCGTCCAGCACGACACCGTGTATCCCCTCCCAGCCGGCGGCTCTCGTAGACGCAACGACGGTCTGCCCCTTCGGCGGCATCCGGGAAAGCAACTCTCGCGGATGCCGGACAGGCGGGCAGGGGGGATTCATCGTCGGATCTCCTCGGCCGTGGGGCTGGGATCGGCTCGACGCGGGCGGACAGGGCCCGGACAGCGACTTCCTGCCAGCGCAGCCTCATTCGATCCAGCATAGCGCGCCTGGCCGGACAGCTCAATCGGATGTCCACCCGTTCGACGCTGGCCCCGGAGACCGCCAGCGCGACCATACCTTGCCGCGACGACAGATCGCCTCGAACCCCGAGGTCCGGGGACCGCGAGTTTCGTCTCGGGCATCGCGGCCGATCGCTTCCGCGGGTTCGGGCCGGAGACAATCGGTCGAAAAATCACCCTTTTCGATGTTGGCCTTGCCGTCCGCAAGCTTGACCGGACCGTTCGATCTCATTAATACCATTCT
>DAHZZC010000237.1 GCA_027435495.1 Planctomycetales bacterium | reverse complement strand
AGGACCGGGTGGACGTATTGCTTGTACTGCTGAGCCCGAAGGACAGACGTTGCTGGCGGGAGGTCGAAGATGACCGGGAGCCCTGAAATTCCCATCCGCCGCCCAGCCCCGGCCAGCACCGCCGAATCGAGGGCGCGCGGGTTGTCCTCGGACAGGCTCGTCGCGCTCGCCTGACGGACGCCATCGTCGACCTTGGTCTCCTCCCTGGCCATTCTGTTGGCCTCAGTCTGGCGAAGTCCGGCCAGCATCAATCGAGCCTGCGCGTGATTGGGGCTGAGTTCGACGACCTGCGTCAGAAGCGCCATGGCTTCCGGGTCAAGGTGCTGGGTCAGACACCATTGCGCCAGCCGAAGCCGTTCGGCCGGGTCGTCCTCGGGGATCCGCGACAATCGATAGCGATAGGCCGCCTGAACCGAGTCAAAGGATCGCTCCACCTTTCGTTCGGGGTAGCGAAGCACGCCGATCTTCCGTGTCACCGTGTAGAAACCCGGCTCGCGACCGATGACCCCCTGGATCAGGTGACCGTCGGTCAAAAGCAGGAACTGCTCGGCGGCAGGTTTCGCCGCGGAGACGTTGGACGACGATTCGAGACCCTTCGGGCCATCGCCGGCCAGGGAGATCGGCGCCGTTGCGACCGCCAACCCCGCCCAGGCGGCGACCCACAGCCCGAGATCGGGCGTTCTCCTTCGTGATCTGGACATATGGCACGAACCTTCCATCCGCCGGCGCGCACCGGGCCCAGCCCGGCGGAGATGTTGGTGGAATCTGGAGAATCCCCGGAAATGGTGGCGGAACCGTAGAGAAACCCCTAGAATCCGTCAAGGTGACTTGCGTCTCGCCCCGCCGCGGGGCAGGACGATCGTCTTTCCATGCGAGATCGCCGATCACGATGTCCAGCATGACGTCTACCCTGCTCGATGGCTTGGTCGGCCAGGTGGTTGTGGTCGATTTGCAGTCGACCTACGTCTGCCTCGGCACGCTCGTCGCTTACGATGGGGATTACCTGGAGATCCGGGATGCGGATCTCCATGATTTCCGTGACAGCACGGCGACGCGGGAGGTCTACATCTATGACTCGGCCCGCTTCGGCATCCGTCGGAATCGGGCCCGTACCCTGATCCGCCGGGACGATGTCGTCGCGATCAGCCGGTTCGAGGACATCTCGGAGTCCTGACCGCTCCGGCGGTCAGGAACAACCTCCGAGGAGATTTGAAGGTTTCGGGCGAACACATTCTGTGGGCCCCGCGCGGCGCGATCGATCGGCCGGCCGGCCTCGTACTACGAAAGAGAGAGTCCCCGCCGCCGGGACCGCAGGGCGATAACCGTCGCGGGGACCTTTTTGCGAGGAATCACGAACCATGGTCAGGACCAGGTGGGCCGTCGCCATCCCGGCAACGTTCCTGTTGATCGGGGCGTCGGCCTGGGGCTCGGCAGTCCGAGACGACGCGAAAATGTTCAGCCCAAACGTGGTCGAGGAGGCCCAGCGCCGGCTCGATCGTCTTGAGAAATCGACCGGCATCCCGGTCGTGATTGAGACGGTCGACCACGTCCCGGGCATCGAGAAGTCGATGCCCAAGGGCGAGAAGTATGATGTAATGAACCACGAAGCGGCGCGTCGGGATCAGAAGATCCACGACGAGGGAGTCTACATCCTGATCTCCAAGGGGGATCACCTGATCTCCCAACCGCTGATCCGGAAGCGGATTCAGTCGATCGTCCCACCAAGCAAGCAGGCGGAAATTCGGACGGCGTTCACCGACGAATTCAACCGGCGCGATATCGACGGCGGATTGAAGAAAGGCGTTGAGGCGATCGAGCGGACGCTGGACGGTCACCGCGTTGGCCAGCCCCGGGCCGGAGCCCGGGTAGGATTGCCGGCACCGGTGGGGGCGGGAGCTGGTCATGCAGGGGGAGGTTCGACAATGGGCACGTTTCTCCTGATTGGCGCGGGTATCCTGGCGGTCCTACTCTTCCTCCGGGTGCTTGGAGCCCTGTTCGGCCGATCATCGGGCGCCGGCTATCCCGGCGGTCCAATGGGCGGGCCTCGCCCAGGTATGGGTCCTGGTGCTGGACCCGGCTACGGCGGCGGATATGGAGGGCCGGGTTACGGAGGCGGCAACGGCGGTCGCGGCGGCGGCTTCTTCTCGGGGCTGCTTGGCGGCCTTGGCGGTGCGATGGCCGGGAATTGGCTTTACGATCAAATGTCCGGCCGCCACGGCGAGCACACAGCAAGCACCTATCCCACCGAAAACACGGGCGTCCCCGGTCAGGACGACGACGCGACCGTCGGTGCCGACAGCGGCCAGGGCGGCTCCTGGGACGACGGCGGTGGTGACACCGGCGGCGACTGGGGCGGCGGTGGCGACACCGGCGGCGGTGGTGGCGACTGGGGCGGCGGCGGCGGTGATTGGGGCGGCGGCGGCGGCGGCGGCGACTGGGGTGGCGGCGGCGGCGGTGGCGGCGACTGGTAAGGTTCTGCCTCCTTTCCTGGGTCAGATCGCGTCATCCAGGCCGCGGGGCAAGCACAACTTGCCCCGCGGCGTTTTCCCTTTTCGATGTGATGTGGAGTAGCCGGCTTCATGGGGAGAATCCAGGCCCGTCGGGAGCGTCTGAAACAAAGTCTGGTCAAGGAACAGGTGGACGGATTCCTTGTCGCTTCGCCTGTCAACGTCCGCTATCTGACTGGATTCACGGGCGATTCCTCAATCCTGCTGGTCGGCCCCGATCGCGAAATCCTGGTTTCCGACGGCCGTTACACTACCCAGCTCGAGCAGGAATGCCCCGGACTGGAACGCCACATCCGACCAACCGGCGTCGAGATACCGAGCGAACTAGGAAGAGTCGTTCAGGGACTCGGCTGGCGCCATCTCGCATTTGAGGCGACGAACCTCACCGTAGCCGAGCTTCAGGCTTTCTCGGTGGCAATGCCCAGCGTCGAGCTGCGCGGTGTCTCAGGATGGGTCGAAGTGCTCCGTCGGGTGAAGGATCAAGAGGAGATCGAGGCCATCCGCTCATCCGTCCGAATCGCCGAAAAAGCCTTCGCGATCCTCCGAGCCGGACTCCGTCTTGAGGAGACGGAGCGCGACGTCGCCGATGCGATCGAGGCCGCCCTCCGTCGATGCGGGGCCACCGGTTCAAGCTTCCCGCCGATCGTCGCTGTCGGTGAACGGGCCGCCCTGCCCCACGCCCGGCCGACTCGCACCCGCCTCGATCGCGATGATTTCGTCCTGATCGACTGGGGCGCCAGCGGCGAGCCCTACAAAAGTGACTTGACGCGGATCATCGCCACAGGTAAGGTCACATCGAAATTCGAGGAGATCTACCGGACCGTACTGACCGCCCAGGAGCGGGCCATTGCCGCGATCCGTCCCGGCGCTCTGGCCCACGATATCGATGCCGAAGCCCGCTCCGTCATTGACGCGGCCGGTTTCGGCGGTTTTTTTGATCACGGCCTGGGTCACGGGATCGGCATGGAGATTCACGAGGCGCCCCGAATCCGAAAGGGATCGCCGGACGTCCTCGAGCCCGGTAACGTGGTCACAGTCGAGCCGGGAATTTACCTGCCCGGCTGGGGCGGCATCCGGATCGAGGACGACGTGCTCGTCACCGATGACGGCTGCGAGGTTCTCTCCCGACTGCCGAAGGGGATCGACTCGGTTACGATCGACTGAAAGCCCCGAATCCACCCGATCCCTCCGTTGTGCGTGCCCCGCCCGCGACGGTCTCGACCGACGCCGAGACCCGTTCGCGCCTCGGAGAGGACTGACCATGCGCCGGCCGACTGCGGAGTGAACGAATGGCGGAGAGCCCCCAGGAATCCAGTGGACCGCTGGACGTCGAGCGGATCCACTATCTCGCCCGGCTAATGAAGCGTTACGATCTCAGCTCGCTCGACCTGGCCGATGGCCCGGTCCAGATCCGCCTGCGACGCCGAGGACCGGAGGCTTCTCCCTCCAGTATGGGGCCCTTGCCCCAGGGCGGCTCACAGGTACTGGTCGGAAATCAACCCTACATGGTCTACTCAATGGGCCAGGGGACCGCACCACATCCCGGCGCGATCCACCCGTCATCCGCTCCCGTCACCCCCGGCTCGGCTTCGCCCGGCTCGGCGCCGTCGGCTCC
Source organism: Planctomycetales bacterium (assembly GCA_027435495.1). Taxonomy (GTDB): domain Bacteria; phylum Planctomycetota; class Planctomycetia; order Isosphaerales; family Isosphaeraceae; genus JAKAUH01. The sequence goes on along the minus strand of DAHZZC010000237.1, from coordinate 2,202 downwards.
GGCCGAGAAGGGCGTTCTCATCGAGAGCCCCATGGTCGGAACTTACTACACCTCGCGCGCCCCGGATGCTCCGCCGCTCGTGACCGTCGGCACCGTCGTCCATCCCGGGACCATCGTCTGCATCATCGAGGCGATGAAGGTATTCACCGATATCCCCGCCGGCGTCTCCGGCACGATCGTCGAGGTACTGGCCAAGAACGGCCAGGCGGTCGAGTGCGGCCAGCCACTCTTCCGCGTCAACCCGTCGTGAACGCCCGGACCGTCGAGAGGTTCAGCCCGAAGATGTTTCCACGAATTCTGGTCGCCAACCGCGGCGAGATCGCCCTCCGCGTCATTCGCGCCTGCAAGGAACTAGGCGTCGAGGCCGTCGCCGTCTACTCCCAGGCCGACCGCGACGCCATGTACCTGAAGGTCGCCGATCGGGCGATCTGCATCGGCAAGGGTCCGAGCACCGACAGCTACCTCAATATCCCAAGAATCATCGCCGCCGCCGAGGTCGCCGACGTCCAGGCGATCCACCCGGGGTATGGTTTTCTGAGTGAGAATCCAGGCTTCGCCGAGGTTTGCGGCGCCAGCGGCTTCGAATTCATCGGACCACCCCACGAGGCGATCCGCAAGATGGGCCTCAAAACCGAGGCCAAGGAAATCGCCGCCGAGGCGAAAGTACCCTGCGTTCCCGGTTCCGAAGGCGTCGTCACCAGCGACACCCAGGCGCTCCGACTCGCTCGCGAGATTGGTTTTCCCGTCCTCATCAAGGCCGCGGCTGGTGGCGGCGGGAAAGGCATGCGAATCTGCCGGGACGAGGCCCACCTCGCCGAAGCCCTCCAGATGGCCCGCAATGAGGCCGAGGCCGCGTTCAAGAACGCCAGCGTCTACATCGAGAAGTTCATCGACCGCCCGCGGCACGTCGAGATTCAGATACTCGCCGACAAGTATGGTCACATCGTCCACTGCTGGGACCGCGATTGCACACTCCAGAGACGCCATCAAAAGCTCATTGAAGAATCTCCCGCGCCAACGCTCCCACTGCAAGTCCGCCAGCGCCTCGGCGAGTCGGCTGTCCGACTGGCCCGAGCCGCCGGGTACGTCAACGCCGGAACATGCGAGTTCCTCGTCGACGCCGAGCACAACTTCTATTTCATCGAGGTCAACGCCCGAATTCAGGTCGAGCATCCCGTCACCGAGATGGTGACCGGGATCGACCTCGTCAAGCAGCAGATCCGAATCGCCGCTGGTGATCCGCTCCCGTTCGACCAGGACGGGATCGTCCTCCGCGGCCACTCGATCCAATGCCGGATCAATTCGGAAGACCCCGATCACGACTTCCGGCCGTCGCCAGGCCGGATCACCGCTCTCCGAATCCCAGGCGGTCCCGGGGTGCGCTGGGATTCGCACATCCAGGTCGGATACATCGTCCCACCCTACTACGATTCTCTACTCGGAAAGCTGATCGTTCACGCCCCAACCCGTGACGAGGCCCTCGCCACCATGCGACGAGCCCTCGACGAACTGGCAATCGAAGGCGTCCAGACCACAATCCCACTCCACAAGCGGATACTCCGCCACCCAGATTTCCTCACCAATCACGTCGACACGACCTGGGTCGAACGGGTGCTGCTACCGCCGCGATCGGGACCGCCCTCGCCCTGAAACCTTTAGCGACCCCCTCACGATCCAGAATTCCTGGCCGCCTGGCCCTGGACCCCTCCCCGATGTTAAACTCGGCAAGTAGGTCAGCGCGGCCGACAGCACGAAGGAGGGAGGTTGTTCGATGAAGGTGGGCCTGCTCACCGGCGGTGGCGACTGCCCCGGGCTAAATGCCGTGATCCGAGCGGTCGTACATCAGCTCGAACAGGCCGGCTCGACCTGTATCGGAATTCTCGAAGGGTGGCGCGGACTGATCCAGGACCTCACCTGCCCACTCACCACCGCCGAAACCGACGGGATTATCGGGCTCGGCGGAAGCATTCTCGGTTCTTCGCGCACCAATCCCTACCGAAATCCGGAGACCGACCTCACAGCCCTGCGCGAGAACTTCGAACGCCTGCAGCTCGATGCCCTCGTCGTGATCGGCGGCGACGACACCCTGGGCGTCGCGCTCCGCCTACGAAACGATTTCCAGTATCCAGTCGTTGGCATCCCCAAAACGATCGACAACGATCTGCGCGTCGCCGATTTCTCCTTCGGCTTTGATACAGCCGT
>DAHZZC010000236.1 GCA_027435495.1 Planctomycetales bacterium | reverse complement strand
GCCCGCCGACGCGACCCAGGGCCGCGAATCGGGAGGGGGTAGAGGAAAGGACGAAATCACGGAAAATCCCAAAAAAAGCGGAAGATTCATCGAGGGGAGTCTCGGTGGCCGGTCCGGCCTCGAAGGGGGCACGGGATCGGTTCGAGTTCGTGAATCCTGGCCCTACCTTTCGTGTTCTTCCGTGATTTTCGTGGTTGCGGCTTTTTCCGGTCGCTCAGCGCGATGAGAGGACTTCCAGCACGGCGCCCAGGGCCGGCTTGGGCTTGAGGTCGCGGTCGAAGAGCAGCGGATGATTGGTCCGGCGCGGGACGGGCCAGTTGTTCAACCAGGTCGCTCCGTCGTGCGTTCCCCAGAAGGTCACGCGGGTGACCGTGCCGGCGTGCTTCCGGACGGCCCGGAAGATCCGGGCGTAATAGTGAGCCTGGGCCTCGGCGACATCGGCGGGGAACCGATCTCGGTAGGGGTTGGCACCGGTTTGCTCCCGGGCGCCGACGTCGGCGCCCCGGCCCCGTCTCGGCAGGACATCCACGTCCAGCTCGGTGATCATCACCTTGACGCCCTCAGCCGCATAGGCGGCGATGGCCCGGTCGAGCCGGTCGGGCGCCCCGGCGTCGTCGAGCCGGTAATGACCCTGAATTCCGACCGCGTCGATCCGGGCGCCACCGGCCTTCAGCTCGCGGACGAGCCGGATCGTTTTTGTGAGCTTCTCGGCGGTCTCGTCGTTGTAGTCGTTGTAATACAGCTCAGCGCCGGGGTCGGCGGCGTGAGCCATCTCGAACGCCTTCAGGATGTAGTCGTCGCCGATCGCCCGCCGCGCCGGGGTCTCGCGCAGGTAGGGTTCCTTCGCGTCGGAGATCGCCTCGTTGACCACGTCCCAGCCGATCACCTTCCCCCGGAAGTGGCCGGCAACCGCCTCGATGTGCTCCTTCAGGTTGCGAAGGGCCTGATCGCGCGGGAGCGGCTTCCGGTCGGGGCCCTGGAAGAGCCAGGCGGGCGACTGGCTGTGCCAGCAGAGCGTGTGACCCACCACCTTCATCTGATGGGCCTGGGCGAACGCGACGATCCGGTCGGCCGCCTCGAACCGGAAGACCCCCGGCCGAGGGTGGACCGAGATGGGTTTGAACTCGTTCTCGCCCGTCAGGCAGTTGAACTGTTCGGCGACGAGTGCCGAGAATTTCGGGTCGTCGAGTGGCCTCGACATGACCGCCGTCCCAATCAGAAAACGATCGCCGGCGGCGCCTCGGAGGGTCGTGGTCGGGGCGCCTGGCCCAGCGAACGCGGGCGGGGCAAGCCACAGAGCCAGGAGGATCGTTGTTGGATGTCTCATGGCTCCAAGGATGATGAGGCCATGACCTCACGTCAAGGGGTCGGATCACAGGATCACAGGGGCTCGAGGGTTTCGCCGGACCGTTCCCAACCGGGACCGTCGCACGGGGTCAGGGGTTGTAATCGACGTTGCGCAGAGCGAACGCCGCCTGCATTCCGTAGAGCTGGGCATTGATGCTGATGCTGGCAGTCCCCTGGCTCCGGGCGCCGGGGAGGGCGTGGCTGCTCGGGGCGAAGTGCGGTGTCGGGGGAACCTTGCCGTAATGGATCGTGATCGTCCCCTGCGCCAGGCCTTCCACGTAGTTCCCGGCCGAGACGTTCACGTCGAGCGCGTAGATCTGGAGGACTGTCGGCCGGCCCAGGCGATCGACCTGCTGGGGATTCGCATAGACGTCCAGGCCGAGGTCGGAGTTCGAGTCGATGTTCCGATCCAGCAGGACAGCGACGCCAGTGGAGGGGGCGCCGGGCGTGGACGGGTCGATGATCCGCATCTGGATGTCGGAGTGGAGGACCTGGCTGGTCCGGCCGGCGCCCCGGAAGTAGAAGTTCGCGGCCTCGCTACTGAATCGCCCCGGCCCGAGAGTGTACTGGCCAACGTAGCTCGCGTGGTAGGTCTCGCGCCGGGATTCGGCCGCCGTCGGCATGCCGGTCGGCGTCAGCACCTGGTTGACCTGGCCGTCGGGCAGGGTGCCGTTGGCTGGCGTGGCGGTGAAAGGTGGCGACTGGAGCGTCAGGCCGCCAAGGAGCCGGGAGGCGGCCCGGGACTGCGACTGCTCCTGCATCGCTAGGCCGATCAACGCCATCGACGCCGGCAGTCGCCGGGGCTCGAGGCTCTCTGCCGCCGGCCGGATCGCTCGACTCCGCATCCCGATTCCCCTCCGATCGCGGGCCACCCGATCTCCCCCCGCCCCGCCCGCGATCGCCTCACGGGTTGTACGAGACGTTCCGGAGGTTGAACGCCGACTGCCAGGTGTAGAGTTGCGCGTGAATCGTGATGCTCGCGGTCCCCTGGCTGAGGACGCCGGGCAGCGTCCGGCCGGGGGGCGAGTAATGCGGAGGGCGGCTCGACGCCGGGACCTTGCCGTAATGGATCGTCATGGTCCCCTGCGACTGGCCGTCGACGTAGAGCCCGGCCGAGATGTTCGTGTCGAGCGCGTAGAGGGCCAGCTTCGTCGGGCGACCCAGGGCGTCGAGCTGGGTGGGGGTCGCGTAGACGTCGTAGCCCAGGACGCTATTGGAGTCGATATTCCGGTCGAAGATCGAGAGGATCCCGGTGGAGTCCTGAGACGGGTTGCTCGGCCGAACCACCCGGAGCTGGATGTCGGCGTTGAGGACCTGGGTGTCGCGGCCAACGCCGCGGAAGTAAAAGTCGGCGGCCTCGGTGCTGAACCGGCCCGGCCCGATGGTGTACTCGCCGACGAACGTCGCCTGGAAGTTTTCCCGCCGCGACTCCCGGCGCGTCGGCACGCCGGTCGGTGTGATCAACTGGTTGGGCGCGTTGTTCGGGATCGAGCCGTTCGACGGGGCCTGCGCGAACCTCTGGTGCATCTCGGCCGCCGCTGAGGTCGCCGCCAGGTGCGACGGCAAGGCCCGCGATTCCAGGCCCTCCAGGCCCGGCCGGGCCGATCGCGATCGAATCTTCGGGCGTCGACTCTCTCGCACCGCTCCCTCCGCCGTCCTGGGCCCGCCCGGGTCGACTGCCTGGGCTCCGATCGCCTCCCGCCGGCACCCAGTTCTTCGGAACGTCGACACGCATTCCTTGAATGCAGGGGCGGCGCGGCAGGAATCCTCAAGCCCGATCCCGGGTCGAGCGATAGAGATTGTACCGATCGCACCGATCCGGAGTTCTAGGCGACCGGCGGGGGATGAGGACGGAAAGAGGGGCAAATCGGGCGATGCTCGGCGTGTTCAGGTCAGCGGACGTGTGCGTCCCCTGGAGAATCTGATGAACATGGTCAAGATAGGGCGATGCCACCTCTCCGCGAGGATGGCGGTCGGCCTGGCGTTGGTCCTGTTGCTAACGCCCGTGCCCGCGCCCTGCCAGACGCCGACGATCAGCACCGAGTATCCACCGCTCCCGGGATCGTCGAGTTCGATGCTGGGGCCGCAGCCGGGGAGCGGGGGCGGCTCGTCAATCAACCCGCCGGCGGCGTCGGGGATCCTCAACGGGCGGCCGGGTTCGACGACCTATAAAGGAATCCCGATGAATCTCGCGAGCCCGGCGAACCAGGCCGGGCCGACGATCAACCAGCAGGCGATCTCGGCGCCGGATATCCAACCGGTCCGGCCGGCCTCGGCACCGCTGTATGGCCCCCTGGAGATCCAGTCGGACCCGGAAGAAATCGGACCTCCCGGCGGACTGACGCTCGACCAGGCGATCGCGATCGTGCTCGATCGAAGCCGCGACCTGAAGGCGAGGTTCCAGGAGATCCCGATGGCGAGGGCCGACACGCTCCAGGCGGGCCTCCGGAACAACCCGATCTTCTACTGGGACGCGCAGCTCTTCCCCTACGGACAATACAACAAGCTGTATCTCGGCGGGCCGCCGCAATACGATTTGAACGTGACATACCCTATCGACGTCACGCGCAAGCGGCTGGCGCGAGCCGAGGTCGCCGCTCGGGCCGAGGGGGTGCTTGAGGCGCAGTACCAGGACGCGATCCGGCAGCGGATCGACGACGTCTATACGGCCTACGTGGCCCTGCTGGCCTCTCGGCAGACGCTGACCTACGCCGAGCTCAGCGTGAAGGGGTTGACGGGCCTGGAGGCGAGGACGCGCGAACTGCTCCGGCGGGGGTCGGTCACGGAGGCGGAGTGGAACCGGGTCCGGATCCAACTCCGGACGGCCCGGCTGGCACTGGTCGACGCTCGCGCCTCCTCGAGGAAAGGGAAGCTGGACCTCGGCGGGCTGATGAACCTGAGCAACGCCGAGTCGCGGGGGCTGGAGTTGAAGGGGAGCATCTTCGACGGCGCCCCGCCGCCCCCGGGGCTGGAGGAATTGCAGCGGATCGCGCTGGAGTCCCGGCCAGACCTCGACGCCTACCGGCTGGGGCTCTCCCGGGCCCGCTCCGACGTCCGGCTCGCGAGGGCCAACGCCTACAACGACGTTTACCTACTCTATCAGCCGTACACCTTTCAGGACAACCAGCCGTTCGGCCTGAAGAGCACCTACGGGTGGGCCGTCGGGATGACGGTCACACTCCCGGTCTTCAACCGGAACCAGGGGGGGATCCTCCGGGCGAATATCAACGTCGCCCAGAGCGAGATGGAGCTGCACGACCTGCAGCGCCAGGTGCTCGTGGACGTCGAAAAGGCGTTGGAAGAATATCGGGTGACCCGGCAGGAGGTCGAGGAGCTGCGCGACCAGGTCGTCCCGCTGGCGCGCGAGATCCGCGACGACGCCCTTCTGCTCTATCAATCGGGGGAGACGAGCATCGTGACGTACATCAACGCCGTGCTCGATTATAATCAGGTGGCGAAGCAATACCTCGACACGGCGGTCCGGCACCGGCTGAGCATGCTGGGCCTGAACACGGCGACGGGGCGTCGTCTGCTCCCCTGATCGGGCCGCCGGGGCGGATCACCAGGAGACGGAGAATGATCGGGATCGACGATTTCGGTGTGGAACTGCGGGGCCGGGTCGAACGAATGGAGCGGGAGCTGCGCCGGTGGCGGGTCGCGGGCGTCGCGGCCCTCTCGGCGGCGATCGTGGCCGTCGCGGGCGCGATGGCCGCGCCGGCGGCCCGCGAGTTGAGCGTCGAGACCCTCAGGATCGTTCAGTCGGACGGCCGGGAGCGGATCGTCCTGACGGCAGTCCCGGGCGTCCCCGACATGACGTTCCGCGATCCGGAGGGGCACTCCCGGCTCACGCTGGACATCGCCGGGGACAGCCGGCCGGTCCTGGCGATCTCCGAGTCGACGCGGGCGAAGGGGCGGCTGACGCTCGGCATCGAGAACGGATCGCCGGTCCTCCAGCTCTACGACAGAGAGGGGGTCCGGCGGGTCACGCTCGGCGTCCCCAAGGACCTCGGCGCCCTGATCCGGACCTACGACGAGAGCGGGAAGCTCCAGGGCCGATTCCCCTGACCGATCGGCGGGGCCGGCCGGATCGCCGAGGCCGGGCACTCCCTTGATCTGATCCTTTCGGCGGTCCCTTGGTGACCTCGATGCAACGCAAGGCGATCGTGGCGGCGTCCCTGCTCGTCGGCCTGGTCCCAGCCCTCTCGATCGGGCAGGGGGACCGTCGGACGATCACGATTGAGGTCTACTGGCCCGAAGGCGCCCCGCTCCTGATCGAGGGGCGAGAGGTCGCCCGGGACGGGCCGATGCGCAGGTTCGTCTCGCCGCCCATGCCGCCTGGCCAGTACACCTACACTATCCAGGCGATCATCACCGGTCCAGACGGCCCGAAAACCGTCACCGAGCGGGTCAACGTCCGACCCGGCGACTTCGAATCGATTGACCTCCGCGAACCCGGCCGCCGGCCGATCGGTGACGTCGAATACGAACCAACTCCCCAGTCGGTCGTCGACGCGGCGCTCCGTCTGGCTGGCGTGACCGCCCGGGACGTCGTCTGGGACCTCGGCTGCGGCGACGGACGTATCCCAATCACGGCAGCAAAAGCCTACGGATGCAAGGCGGTTGGGTTTGACCTCGATCCCGAACGCGTCAAGGATTCCCGCGCCAACGTCCGGAAGAACGGCGTGGAGCGGTTGGTCACAATCGATCGTCGTGATCTCTTCCAGCTCGACCTGAGCCAGGGGCCAACCGTCGTCACGCTCTACCTGCTGCCGAGGCTCAACGCCCGGCTCCTGCCGCAACTCCGCAAGCTCCCGCCGGGCGCGCGTGTGGTCTCGATCGCACACCGAATGGCCGACATCCCACCCGACCAGCACATCATCATCCCCACCGAGCTGGGCGAGTTCGACGTCTATCTCTGGAAGGCCGAGACGCTGCGCGGCCTGGGTCGTCTTTAGCGGTCCGACTTCCTGGAGCACTCGTGACCGACCCGAAGCCTGGACGATCCATAACCATTTTTCCGCGCTCCTTCGGAAAACTCGCTTACACATAATCTTTCTCAGATTCAACGGGCGATGCCGGTTTGATGACGAGACTCCAGGAACCGAGACCGATGAGCGAGCCCGATACCACGAATTCCGAGTCATCCGGATCGCAGCCTGCCCGATCGCCCGACGATCGAGCCGCGTTCGAGGTCCCACTCGACGCGATTGAGGCGGAGATCCTGTGGCGGTCTGAGGAGCAAGACGTTTCGAGCCGGGTCGTGATCCTGAAGCTCAGCGGCGCGGGCTCCTCGGTGCTCGCCGATCGCTCGCCGAGGGTCGGTGAGTCGCTCCGGCTAATCCTCCCGCGCGAGACGGCCTCGCCCGAGCCGATCGAGGCCCAGGTTGTCGAGATCTGGTCCGTCCCCTCGGGCCGGCGCGTCGTTAAGCTCCGGTTCGCCCAGTGGGTCCCACTCGGCCCGTTCATCGCTGCCCGCCGGGAACGCCGGCTCTGGAAGCGCTACCCGGTTCGAGAATCTCGGGCCAGCCTTTCCTGGCGCGAGCGGGAGGGTGAAAGGTCGGTCGGCGGGGATCTCCTGAATCTTTGCATGGGGGGCGCTGCCTTCCGTGGGGACATCCTTCCACCTTCGGGGATCTCGATCTGGCTCCGGCTCGAGTCCGCTGGCGAGGCGGTCACCCCGGTCGAGGGGCGGCTGCTGATGGCCTCGTTCGACCCAGGCGGACGGTGGATCGCGCACATCGAGTTCGTCGCGCCGTGTCCGCCCGACTTCTTCAACCGGGCGGTCGGAGGGTCCTGATTTCGGGGTTCGATGCACGAAAGAAAAACGGACCCGGCGCCGAGCGTCCTGGCTCGGCCCGGGTCCGGTACCGCCGACGATCGTCGGCGACGGTTCAGTTTCGATGCGCCCGGGCCACGGCCTTCGAACCCTCGCTCAGGACGGGATCGAGGTCAAATCGATCGAGGTCCATCACCCTCGCCCAGGCGGCGGCGAAGTCGTCGATGAACTTCGCCCGGCCGTCGTCCGAGGCGTAGACCTCGGCGATCGCCCGGAGCTGCGAGTTCGAGCCGAAGACCAGGTCGACCCGGGTCCCAGTCCACCGGACCTTCCCCGACTTCCGATCGCGGCCCTCAAAGACTTGCTCCTCGCTGCCAGAGGGCCGCCACTCGGTTCCCATGTCGAGCAGATTGGTGAAGAAGTCGTTGGTGAGCGTCCCGGGTCGATCGGTGAAGACACCGTGCCGAGAGCCGCCGACATTCACGCCTAGAACGCGGAGCCCACCGAGCAGTGCCGTCATCTCCGG
>DAHZZC010000235.1 GCA_027435495.1 Planctomycetales bacterium | reverse complement strand
CGACTGTGCGCCAGGACCTCTTGATCCATTGACGTTTCATCTTGGATCCCTCTTTTCGTGCTTCGAACACATTGGCGTGCAAGCAGGTCGGGTGAGTCAGGCGTGGGGATGGACTTCGAGGGTAGGATGGTCCGCACTGTTGCGGCCTCAAACCGAGGTGGACCTCTATCCGCCCGCCGGTCGCAAGGGGATGACCCAGGGCATCGCGAAGGCGTAGAGTGTCACGATGCCGCCGACGATCGCCGCAAGCACCAGGCTGTGCCAGAGGACGAACCGGAAGATTTCCGCTTCTCGGCCGATCTGGCGCGTCGCCGTGCTGGAAACGACGATCGATTGTGCGTCGATCATCTTCCCCATCACTCCCCCGCTCGAATTCGCCGAGGCCATCAGGATCGGGTCGAGTCCCAGTCGCTCGGCCGTCACCCGCTGGAGGTTGCCGAACAGCGCGTTGGAGCCGGCGTCGGTCCCCGTGAGTGCCACGCCCAGCCAGCCAATCATTGTGCCGAAAAATGGGTAGGCCGGGCCGGTCCTCGTCAGGCTCAACCCGAGAACGGTGTCCATCCCCGAATACTTGGTCACGTAGGCAAGCCCGACCATGAAGCTGATCGCGACCAGTGAGGGGCCAAGCTGCACAACGGTCCGGCCGAAGGTCCGGGCGATCCGAACCGGGGCCATCCCGAGCATCAGTCCCGCCAGAATGCCGCCGATCAGGACAGCCGTCCCGGGGAGCGAGGCGACATTGAGGTCGACGATCGCGTCCTCGGCCGTCGGCTCGGAGACAACCGGCGGGACCCGCCAGACGGTTCGGTGCAGACCTGGCACCGGGCGCTTCAGGTCGCTCGTGTTCAGAAAAGCGGCCACCCTGGGATCGGCCGTGGCGAAGATCAGCGCCGAGGCCAGTAAAAACGGTGACCACCCCTTCAGGACGGCTCCGATTGAGTGATCACGGTTCGTCGATGCCGGAGGGGTGCCGGGATTCTCAAGAATCGTTTTGGGCCGCCAGATTTTCAGGAATCCGACCATCGCCAGCAGGGAGACCAGCGCCGCGACGATGTCGACCAGCCCCGATTCCTGGTAGTTCGACCAGTAGAATTGCATTCCGGCAAACGAGAGCCCACTGACGACGAGCGCCGGCCAGACCTCACGAGTCTCGCGCCAGCCGACCATGCTTCGGACCAGCCAGAGCGGCAGGATCGCCGAGACCGGCGGGAGGATTCGGCCGGTCATCGCGGAGAGGGCCGACTCGGGTAGCCCTGTCACCGACGTCAGCGTTCGGATCGGCGTCCCGGCGGCGCCCCAGGCGACAGGCGCTGTGTTCGCGAGTAGACAGAGGGTCGCCGCCTGGAACGGGTCGAAGCCGAGGCCGATCAGGAACGAGCCGGCGATGGCCACTGGCGCTCCGCCGCCGCCTGTCCCTTCCAGAAACGCACCGAAGCAGAAGGCGATCAGGATCAACTGGAGTCGGCGGTCCCTCGACAGGCCCGCGATCGATTCCTTCATCACCCCAAATTGACCGGTCTCCACGGCGACGTTGTACAGGAAGATGGAGGTGACGATGATCCAGGCGATCCGGAGCATCCCGAAGACGACCCCCATCCCGCCGGCCGAGGCGACCATGGCCATCGGCATTCCGAAGACGCGATTCGCCAGCAGAACCGCGATCAGGCAGCCTGCCATCGCCGCCATCCAGACCCGCAGCCTGAGCACCACCAGCGCGAAGAAGAGGGTCGCTACCGGCAGCGCAGCGACCATCACCGAGAGCGGCCAGGAGCCCAGCGGGTCATAATTTTGGGTCCAGTTCATGGGTACTGGGGCTGGCCTCGATTTCAGGGACAATCAGGGTCGGATCACGGTGCCGTCGCGCCGTCGGGTCATTCCCCATCGGAAGTCGAACGGGGGATCGTCGCACACGGGATACTTCGCGGCAAGCTTCTCGTCGATATCGATGCCGAGGCCTGGCGCCTCATGCGCGTAGAGATAGCCGTTCTTGACCTCGGGCGTGCCGGGGAAGACATCGCGGGTTACGGCCGGGAAGACGTATCCCTCGTGAATGCCGAAATTCGGGCTTGCCAGTTCGAGCGCGAGTTGCGCCGCGTGTGCGACCGGTGAGGCATCGCCGGGACCGTGCCAGGCCGTCTTCACGCCGAAGAACTCGCAGAGCGCGGCCACCTTCCGCGCCGGGCTCAGGCCGCCGATCTGTGAGATGTGAATCCGGATGAAGTCGATCAATCGGCCGGCGATGAGCGGGAGGTATTCCTGCTGCGAGTTGAACAACTCCCCCATCGCAATCGGGACGGTCGAGTGCTGTCGAATCAGGTGAAAGTGGTCCTTCTCCTCGGGCGGCAGCGGGTCCTCGATGAAGAAGGGGTGGTATCTCTCCAGCTCCTTGCAGAGTGAGACGGCCTGCGCCGGTGTGATCCGCTCGTGGACGTCGTGCAGCATTTCGACCTCCTCTCCGAGCGTGGTTCGCAGGTGCTCGAACAACCTGGGCACGGTCCGCAGGTACGGCCCTGGCTCCCAGATTTCTTTCGGCTCGGTCGGGCTCGACATCTCATGGCGAGCCGGCTGATTGGCGTCGGCGACCTGTGTCCCATAGGTCGACAGCCCCGGGATTGCGATCTGGACCCGGACGTGGCGATATCCCTTCGCCATCGCCGCGCGCGCGTTGTCCTCGACCTCCTTGATGCTACGTCCGTTCACGTGAGCGTAAAGCGCCGCACCAAAACGGCATTTTCCACCCAGTAGCTGATACAAGGGCATGCTCGCCCGCTTCCCCTTGATGTCCCACAGGGCCATGTCGACACCGCTCATGGCATTGAACAGCACGGGACCGTTCCGCCAGTACGAGCTGACATACGACGATTGCCAGATATCCTCGATCTGATCAACGTCGCGGCCGATGAGAAAGGGCTTCAGATACTGGTCGAGAGCCGTCTGCACGACCCGGGCGCGCTGGGTGAACGTGGCGCATCCGATCCCGTAAAGGCCTGGCTCACTGGTCATCACCTTGACGATCACCAGACGGATGCGATTGGGGGCCGTGAGGATCGTTTTGATGTCGGTGATCTTGAGCGGAGGCAGGCCGCGAGTCGCGGCCGTGGAGGTCTCCTGAGCGGCGCGGGCCGCAGGGGAGAGCAGACCAAGTCCGCCGGCCGACAGCCAGCCAAGGGCTTCACGGCGATCCATCGATCGGGCTCCTTTCGGCGGAGTCGCATCGTTATGAATGCGGGGAAGACGAACCATCTCGGCCGGGTCAATCTAACCCGTCCGCTGGTGAACCGCAACGACTCGCTGAACGGTGGGATGCCCTCTCGACCGAAGGAGGGGCTTCCTGGGCCTCCTGGGATCGATCGAGCCTGAGAACTCCGGGGCCGTACACCCCAACGAGGTCCTGGAACCGAGTTGGCGCCGACGAAAATGCGCGGGACGATGCCGGTTACCGGCGAGTGAGGAGCCTTCCCGTGAGCGTAAGCGGCCGGACGGTCCCGATTGCCGTGAGCCAGGATGTAATCCATCAAAGCGTACGGAAAAAGGAGGATGATTCCTTGAGCCCAGCCACAGACGAGGACAAATCCGGGAGAGCCGCGCCCGTCGTCGCCGACTACTCCGCGATTGAGCCGGTCCGCTGCCCGTGCGGCTGGGCCCGCCGCGCTTTCGCCGATGTCCCCGATGCGCCAGCGAGCATCCATCGCGTCGAGATTGAGATCGACGCCCGAACTCACTATCACCGCGAACACACCGAGATCTATTACATTCTGGAGTGCAACGCCGGCGCCGCCATCGAACTGGACGGAGAGCGCACGCCGGTCGGACCGGGGCACGCGGTCCTGATCCCGCCAGGCGTCCGGCATCGTGCAGTTGGCCGGATGAGTCTCCTGAACGTCGTCGTTCCGCCCTTTGACCCGGCCGATGAGTGGTTCGATTGAGCGGAGGTTCCGGAATCCTGTGTCCTTCTGGCGGGACATCCCGACCTGAGATTCTTGATGATAACCGTCATGCGGCGGCCGGGTGGTCCATTGTCGGATCGGGCACGCGAGGCGATCACCTTTCAGACGCGATACCTCTCGACTTTGGCCTCGTCCAGTTCGACGCCGAGCCCCGGCCGATCGGTGGGGATTGCACGGCCGTTGTCGAGAGCCAGCGGAGTCGCGAGGATGTCGTCCTCGTAGTAGAGTGGTCCGATGATGTCGCAGGGATAACGATCGGGATCGATCCCTCGGTGGGCGACGGCCAGGTGGAGCATTGCCGCCGCCCCAACGCCCAGTTCCAGGTTCGAGCCGATCGTCGCGGCGATTCCCTGTGATCGGGCGAATTCTGCGATTTCCCGCGCCCGTCCGATTCCGCCCGACTTGCCGACGTAGATCGAGAACACGTCGCAGGCACCGGCACGTGCGAGCTGGCGGGCGTCGGCCAGCGAGTAGATCGACTCGTCCGCGAGGATGGGGATGCCCGCCGACCGCCGGACCTTCGCCATTTCCTCGGGGTCGCCGGCCGGGACCGGCTGCTCGACAAAGGCGATGTCCAGGGGCCTGAGTCGATCGATGGCGGCGATCGCCGTGGCCGGGTCGCCCCATCCGCCGTTGGCGTCGACGCCCAGCTTGATCTCCGGCCCGATGGCCGCGCGCACAGCCGAAACGCGTGCAACGTCCTCGTCGACCCCGAGCCCGACCTTCACCTTCATCGCGAGGAAGCCTCGCTCCCTCGCACGGCGAGCGATCTCCGCGGCCTCGGCCGGTGCCGCCCCGGAGATCGACCACTTGGTCGCGACCGCATCGCGGATTTTGCCGCCGAGTAACTCGTAAACCGGCCTGCCTGCCGCCTTGCCCGTGAGGTCCCAGAGCGCCATCTCGACAGCGGCCCTGGTGAACGCGTTCCCTGCGACGAGCGAGAAGGCGGCCCGTGTCGCCTCGTCGATGCGGGTTGGATCGCGGCCCACCAGCGCCGGGGCGAAGTAGGACTGGATGAAGTGAGCCGCCGAAACCTGGTCCTCACCGGACCATCGCGGGGTACAGGAGACCTCGCCGAGGCCGACGAGTCCGGAGTCGGTATGGATCTTCACCAGCAGGAAGGGCGAGGTGTCGTGCACCCCGCCCACCGCCGATCGGAT
>DAHZZC010000234.1 GCA_027435495.1 Planctomycetales bacterium | reverse complement strand
CGTCGCAACGGAGCGCCTCGGCCCTGGACTCGATCGCGGCGGGATCGACACCCAGAGATCGGAGCAGGGCGGCGGTTCCGATGGCGACCGGACGGCCTTCCACCCGGCCTTCGACGCCCATCCCGGTGCGTGACTGGAAGCTCTCGGCCGAGGGGATCGCGAGGGCGTGCGCGGCCGCAGCTCCGGCGACCGCAGCGGCCAGCGGATGCTCGCTCGACCGCTCCAGTCCCGCCGCCAGCCGGAGCAGTTCCGAGGCGTCGACGCCCTCGACCGGCTCGATCGCGACGACCCGCGGCTTCCCCTCGGTGAGCGTACCGGTCTTGTCGAAAACGAGCGTGTCGACCTTTTCGAGCGATTCGAGCGCCTCGGCGTTTCGGACCAGCACGCCGGACCGCGCGCCCCGGCCGGTTCCGACCATGATCGACATCGGCGTGGCGAGCCCCAGCGCGCACGGGCAGGCGATGATCAGGACCGAGACCGCGCCGACCAGCGCGTGTGCGAACCTCGGATTCGGCCCGACCGCGGCCCAGGCGACGAACGCCAGAATCGCGACGAGTATGACCGTCGGGACGAAGTATGCCGAGACCCGGTCGGCTACCCGCTGGATCGGAGCCCGGGTTCGACGCGCCTCGCCGACCATCCGGACAATCTGAGCCAGCATGGTTTCCGAGCCGACGCGATCGGCCCGAATCACGAACGATCCGGTCCCGTTGATCGTTCCGCCGATCACCGGATCGCCGACCGATTTCTCGACCGGGATCGACTCGCCGGTGATCATCGACTCGTCCACAGATCCTTGCCCCTCGATGACTTTGCCGTCGACCGGTATCTTCTCTCCCGGCCGGACTCGCAGCCGATTCCCGGGGACGACCCGATCGAGCGGGATGTCCTCATCGGTCCCGTCGTCCCGGATTCGGCGTGCCGAGGTCGGGGCCAGACCGAGCAGGGCGCGGATCGCGTCGCCTGTCTGTCGCCTCGCCTTCAACTCCAGAACCTGCCCCAGCAGGACCAGCGCTGTGATCACCGCTGCCGGTTCGAAGTAGAGATCGACCTGGCCGTGATGCCCGCGGAACGACTCCGGGAAAAACCCAGGAGCGAGGGTCGCGGCGACGCTGAAGAGGTAAGCGGTCCCGGTTCCCATCGCAATCAGTGTGAACATGTTGAGCTGCCGCGTCTGGAGCGAGAGCCAGGCTCGCTGGAAGAACGGCCGCCCGCACCAGAGGACGACCGGAGTCGCCAGCACGAGCTGAATCCAGGCAAGGGCCCGGCTTCCCAGCCAGGCCGAGGCGTCAAGCCCCAGAACCATCCCGCCCATGGAGAGGACCAGCAAGGGTGCCGAGAAGGCCAGCGCGACCCGGAATCGCCGCGACATGTCGACCTGTTCGGGATCCTCGCCATCGTCGGCGCCGATGGCCATCGGCTCCAGGGCCATCCCGCAGATCGGGCAGGCGCCCGGGCGATCGCGGACGATTTGAGGGTCCATCGGGCAGGTGTAAAGCGTTCCCTCGGGCGCCGGCTCGGCGGGGACCTCGAACGCTGGGTTCAGGACGACCAGGCCGCCGATCAGGGGCTTCGGCGGTGGGGCCAGGTATCGATCGGGATCCGCCTGAAACTTCGCCACGCACGACTTGCTGCAAAAATAGATCGTCTCGCCTCGATGCTCGACCGATCCGGCGGCGTCGGCGGGGTCGATGTTCATCCCGCAGACCGGGTCGTGGACGAGGTGGGGCGGAGCGGCGGTCGTGGTTGGGGCGGGATCGTGGTGGTTCATGGGCGAGGAGGATCCTGGTGGTTGATCGAGGCGGGGCCGGATCCCGGACGAGCCCGCATCCGGCGCGCCGGATGCGGTTCAGCGGGCGACCGCCTTCATCCACCGCCGTGATTTCTTGCGATCAAGCCGCTCCCAGACGTCGAAGAATCGATCGCGGGCTTGTTCAGCGGCCCTGGCCTGATCGTCGAGGAGGACGCGGGCGGCGTGGTCGAACGCCGGGCCGCTGTCGTGACGTTCGAGCAGCTTGCGGAGTTCCTGACCCGCGACGATGGCGTCCTGATGCTCGCCGAGGACGTCCTGAACACGAGTGGCGCCCTGGATGAACCGTTGTCCGCCGCGGGCGGAGGATCCTGAGAGTACCGGCGCGACCATCTCGGCGGTGTAACGCGCCCGCTTGGCGCGTTTGCGGACCTCGTGGAAGGCTTCATCGGGATCGTCGGGGCGGAGCGTTCGCGCCGCCTTCTTCAGCCGGCGCCAGGCGGAGGCCGCCAGGGGCGGCATGGCCTCGCGGCAGGACACGCGTGCCTCGTTCCCCGAGGGCGGAACGTCGAGGGCCCGTCCGAGCGCATCGACCAGTGCTTGATAGCGATCGCTCCGGAGGGCTTCGCGCAGCTCCTCGCTCGCATGGTCGTGGCGACGGGCCATCTCGGCAAAGAGTGGGCCCAGGTCGGCGGCGAGCGGGCCATCTTCCGGACCGGCGGCGGCGCGGAAGCGGGCCGTCAGCACATCCAGGTCGCGTACGGCTCCCAGACGTCCGGCCAGCCATCGGAGCTCCGACTCGATCGGCCCCATCCACTCGGCCTCGACCAGCTCTCGGAAGGCGCGCAGCTCGCTTCGGAGCCGGCGGGTTGCTGTCCGAAGTCGGTGGATTCCCTCGACCGTCCCGTGCCGGGCGGCTGCTTCGTTGTCGTGGAATCGGTCGAGTGCCGACGCAATCGCAACGCGGACCGCCCGCTCGACCGGGTCTCGCGGCCGGATCTCCCCGTTTTGTTCCTGTGAGGCCATGGCGATCGCCGTGTAATCGAGATCCGATCGAGGGACGCGGGCTCAACGGCCGGACACCCATGGTCCGGCCCCGTCCCTTCTCCTTACCTTAACGTGACCGGCCCCGGCGCTCAACGTCGAGTCGATTGCGATCGGATGAAACCGGGTGCGGGCACCCGGGGTATGATCCAGGAGAGAGGGCCGGCGACGACGGGTCAGGGCCCGGTGGGGAGACGTTTGAGAAGCCCATGGACGACCCCGCGCTTGTCGAGTCGCTCCGTGCCGGCGATCCGCAGGCGCCCGGTCTGCTGGTCGATCGGTATCAGGGGATCGTCTTCGGCCTCTGCTACCGGATGATGGGCCACCGCCAGGACGCCGAGGACGCGGCGCAGGAGGCGTTCGTTCGCGCCCTGCGCTCCATCGCCGGATTTGACCCGCGTCGACCGCTCCGTCCCTGGCTGCTGGAGATCGCCGCGAATCGATGCCGGACCGCCCTGGCACGCCGGGCTCGCCGCCCCTGCGCCGGCTCGTCGACCATCGAGGATCGTCCCGATCCGCGCCCGCCTCTCGCCGATCCGGACGACCTGGCCGGCGAGCTGGAACGCGGGCTCGCCGCTCTCCGGTCCGAGTATCGACTGGTCTTTACCCTCTTTCACGAGCAAAACCTGTCGTATGAAGAGATTGCCCTGGCCCTCTCGCGGCCTGTCGGCACGATCAAGACGTGGCTCCATCGCGCCCGCGCCCAGCTTGCCGACGATCTCAGCCGCCGTGGAGTCCATTGCTGACCGGGATTCCATCGTACGAATCGGGGACAAATGACCATGAATTGCCGAGACTTTCCGCGAGAGGCCGATGCCCTCCTCGACGCCGATGCCGCCGCCTCACCGTCGGCGATCGCGATCGAGGCCCGGCTGATCGCCCACGCCGAGAATTGCCCGGCCTGTCGCCCGATCCTGGCCCGGTATCAAACCTTGCGTCGGGCCGTCGGCGTCTGGAAAAACCCACCGACGCCCCCGGCCAGCCTGATCGACCGGGTTCTGGCGCCGTCCCGGGATTTCGAGCGAGCGACCCGAACGCTACCCGTCGCGAGGGGAGGGTCGTCGCATCGAACGCGAACGCGCCTGGTTGCCGGGCTCGCGGCGGGCCTCTTGCTGATGGGGATGACGGCGGCCCTGTTGAATCGAAGGAGTCCTCCAGGGACGAGCACGTCCACAAGCTCGGCCGCTCCTGAGATTCCGAGCCCCGCCACCCCAGCGCCGGAGCTCGACCGGGCTCTCGCTGATGCCACCTCGGCCACGATCGCGCTGGCGCGTTCGGCGTCGGAGCCGGCCGTGCGGGTCGGACGGGAGTTCCTGGTCGTCGTCGAGACTTCCGAAGATTCCTCGATCGTTCCCACCTCGCTCGACCCGATTGGAGCGGGGACTGTCGAGGCGTCGGAGGTCCTTCAGCGCGTGGGGAACGAGGTTGCGGCTGGAGTTCGACCGCTCTCGAAATCGGCCCGGCACGCCTTCGGCTTCCTGCTGGGTGCGCCCCGGCCGGCCGGCCTGAGACCCGCGGGATCGAACACCAACGGAGCCCGAAACGGATGAGAATCCATCTGACCTTGCCACAGCCGTTCCGGCTTGCGATCGTCGGGCTCTCGCTTGTGATGGCCACCCTGGCGCATGGTTCGGAGCCGGCTCGGCCCGCCGATTCACTGCTCCGACTGGTCCCATCCGACGCCGGACTGGTGCTGACGGTTGAGGGACTGCGCGACTGGTGGCGGGCCGTGGGCGATTCGACGCTTGTCGACGGACTGGGGAAAGTTCCGGCGGTCCGCTCCTGGCTGGAATCGGGGCCCATCCGCGACCTGAAGCGATCGGCTGTCGAGATCGAGTCGGCGCTCGGGGTGAAGACCGCGGAGATCCGGGACGACCTGATCGGCGACGCCGTGGTTCTGGCGCTTCGGCTTCCTCCCGATCGGTCCACGGATCCGGCCGAGGCTCGCGGACTGCTTCTGCTCCGAGCTCGAGACCCTGGTCTGCTCGATCGGCTGATCCACGCTGTCAATGATGCTCAAAGGCAAAACGGCGGGCTCGCCCGGGTGGAGGAGCGGGAGTGGTACGGCCAACGCTATCATGTGCGGATCTTTCCGGAAGGATCGGGCCGGCCGGAGGAGTGGTACGTCCGATTTACGGATGGGACCTTCGCCTTCTCCAATTCCAGGGAGATGATCGAGGAGGTGATGGACCGGCGTCCGGCCGATCCCAAATCCCACCGGGGAGAGAGGCCCGCTCGGTCCGTCTCGCTTGGCGATTCGCCGAGGCTGCTTGCCGTCCGGCGCCGGCTTCCCGACCGTCCGCTGGCCTGTCTTTACATCGATCCCCGGACGGTCGAGCGATTACTCGGCCTGGTTTCTTCTCCCGCGAAGCCTTCCGAGGCCCGGCTCCAGGCGATGCTCCGCCGCCATCTTTCTGCGGTCGAGTACGCGGGAGCCTCCCTTGTCTGGAGAACGGATACGATCGCATTCGACGCCGTTGAGACACTGGACGCGCCCCGGGTCGAGGGCTGGCTCCGGAACTGGGCACGTGACGGCCGATCCATCCGACCGTTGATCCGACGGGTGCCGAGGTCGGCTGTGGCGATGGCCTCGATCCACGTCAACTTTGCATCGATGCGCGAGGCCATTGAGGCGATCGTCGCGGACGCCGACCATCCACGGCTCCGTAACCTTGAGATTGTATTGACCGGGCTTTTCCTGGGCAATGAGGCCGTCGAGGTGGTTCGCGCGCTGGGGCCTGGGGTGGTCGCCTTCATCGATGCTCCTCGCGAGTCAGCCGAACCGGGGGAACGAACGCAGCCGATCGCCGCGGGCGGCCGGTTGTTTCCGATGGTCGTGGTGGTCGACATCGGCGGCGGGCCATCACCGAGGGTCGCGGCCGACTCGCTCCAGAACGCCCTGAAAACCGTGCTTGCGCTCATGGCGATGGATGAGAAGCGTGCCGGGGGACGGGCCTCAATCGTATCGACGAGGGCCGACGGCGTCTCGATTCTTACGCTCGACGTTCCGATTCCGTTTGCCTTCGCAGTCGACCGGGCGGGTGGGCGGCTTCTGCTGGGGACCTCGTCGGAAGCGGTCGCCCGAGCGCTGGAGACCTCGACGGATATCGAGGTCGGCGCCCGGTTCCTCGACTGGCAGAGTCGAGCCTTTTCGGGCTTCGAGACATTTTTCTGCGTGGATCTTGACGCCCTCGCTCGCCTCGCTGATCGCCATCGCGATCGCATCGTCGCCCGGCTGTCGACTGGGAATGGTCGGCCGGCGGCCGAGGTCGGGGATGAGCTACAAAATGCTCTGGCGCTCGCCCGGCTTTTTCGCGCGGTGTTTGTCGCCGGACGGATGGAGCCCGATGCCTCAGCGATCCACCGCCGGGTCGGCCTGATCCTCGGTGAGAACCCGCGCCCGGGGTCATGATCGGCATATTCGTAGTTCGTGAGGTATTTGGTGGGAGGAAAACGCGAGAGAGTGTCGTAAACTGTGGATGTCGAGTTCCAGAGCGGACCGGCCATCGCCGGGCGGCTCGACGACGTACCGCGGAGTTGGACCTCTCATCATGACGGATTCTTCCCAGATCCAGCCGACGAAGCGCCGGATCGACCACGAGTACAGCCGATCGTTACCTGGTTTTCTGGCCCATCATGGAGTCTCACTGCTCATCACGACCTACGAGGCTGGCCAGGTCGTTCTGGCCTCGCCGACGGCCGACGGTCGAGAGCTGAACCTGACCTACCGAACCCTGCCGAGCCCGATGGGGATTGCCATCTACCCCGACGGAGCTGGGATTGCCGTGGCGGCGCTAGATATGATCTGGCATTTTCGCAACATGCCCGGGCTGGCACCCCGGCTCAACCCGCCGGGCTCGTACGATGCCTGTTTTCTGCCCCGCCATGCGCTTTACACTGGTCCCATTGATCCGCACGAGATGGCGTGGTGTCATGGCGATCTCTGGTTGGTGAATACGCTGTTCAGTTGTCTTTGCACGTTCGATACAATACATAATTTCGTGCCGAAGTGGAAGCCGCGGTTTGTGTCGGCGCTGGCTGCGGAGGATCGGTGCCACCTCAACGGACTGGCGACGATCGGTGGTCGTCCGGCCTACGTGACGGCGCTTGGCGAGACGGATACCGCGGAGGGATGGCGTCCGAACAAGTCCAGCGGCGGCTGCTTGATTGGTGTCGCCACCGGAGAGATTGTGGCGCGCGGGTTTGCGATGCCGCACTCGCCCCGGGTGCTGAACGGTCACGTTTTGGTGCTGGAATCGGGGCGTGGCCGGATTGTCGCGGTCGATCCCTCGTCGGGATTGGTGGAGCCGGTGGCGGACGTTCCGGGCTACGCGCGGGGCTGTGCGTTTGTCGGCGGCTATGCCTTTGTCGGGCTCTCGAAGTTCCGGAACCCGTCGTCGACGACCTTCAGCAATCTGCCGATCTCCGAGCGGCCGGCCCCGATGAGTAGCGGGGTCACGGTGGTTGATCTGGCCGCTGGCCGCGAGGTCGCCCGGCTGGAGTTTCACGCCGGTATCGATGAGATCTTCGAGGTCCAGTTGCTTCCGTTCCGGAATCCCTGGCTCTCCGGCGTGACCCGCGAGGCCGACGAGGGCCCGCCGATCTGGCTGGTTCCCGATCCGCGCGGACTTTGATCGGACCGGATCCGCTGGATCCGCTGTCGACTCGGCCCGGTTCGGCTTGACCATCCCGGGCCCTCGGGGCAGAATGCCCCCGTCTCGGCCCGGTGTCGGGGGAAGACCGCGCGGTCCCCCCGGACTGTGCGGCGCGTCCATGTCCATGGCTGGAAGGACCTCCAGGGGACTCCGTCACTCTGGATCGCACCACCACGGTAAAAAGGAGTTGTACCGATGGGTGTTTCGCCTCGGAAGATTCGGGTGATCGGACTGAGCCTCGCCGGTTGTGTCTTGCTGGGCGGGACGACTCGGGCACAGGCCCCCAAGGCCGATCGACAGGTCCAGGGCGCCGCAGCGAACACTGGCACGGCCTCTAGCGCCTCTCTCAAGCCGGGCAAGCCGACCATTGTCGGCACGATTGACCTCGACTACGTCTTCAAGAACTACGAGAAGGTGAAGGCGGCCACCAAGGAGATCCAGTCGGCCATCGGAGTCCGCAAGGCCGAGCTGATGCGGCTGGAGGAGCAGGCGCGGTCGGTCTACGAGATGATGAAGAAGCTCAACCCGACCTCCGAGGACTATCACAAGCAGGAGAACGTCCTCACCGAGCTGAAGGCCAAGGCCGAGGCGACCAAGGAATCGGCCGAGCGCGAGATCAGCAACCGCCAGGCTGAAATGATGGCGACCCTTTACAAGGAGGTCCAGGCCTACTCTGCCTGGGTCGCTCAGCACCGCGGGATCACCCACGTGCTGACGTCTTCCAGCTCCCCTCCCAGCGGAAGCGATCCGAACTCGGTCATGGCTGCCGTCAATCGTCCGGTGATCTACTCTGATCCCGGTAACGACATTACCAAGGAAGTGGTCTTCTACCTCAACCAGAGCTACCAGAAGCTGGGCAAGCCGACCGACCGCCCCGCCCCGGCGCAGGGACACCAGGGTCAGGCCCCCGGCAGTGCGACCGTCGGCAGCCAGTGAGGCCCTGGCGGTCGTGCTGGGATTGGCTGGGGTACCCGAGTACCAGAAGCGAAGCGATTCAGGTAGGTCAGCGCCGGCGTAACCCGCCTGACCTGCCATCCCTCTCGCTTCCGTGGCGCGACTCGGACACTCTCCGAGGATTGGGGCGAGACGACGCGAAGGGGACGGCGCATGGTCGAAACGAGGACCCGGCGGCAGCGGACGCTCGCCCGCCCGGCGGTGGTTCGCGGGGTCGGCTTCTTCCACGGGGCCGACGTGACGATCCGGTTCCACCCGGCCGGGACCGACGAGGGGATCGTCTTCGAGCGGTCGGACTTGCCCGGCCGCCCGAGAATCCCGGCTCGACTGGAGGCGGTGGTCCCGTCGCCGAGGCGCACGACCATCCGCCGGGGCCAGGCGTCCGTCGAGATGATCGAGCATGTGATGGCCGCCCTGGCCGGCCTACAGGTCGACAACGTGGTTGTCGAAATCGACTCCGCAGAATGCCCGGGATGCGACGGATCCAGTCGGGCCTTCGTCGAGGCGATCGACGCCGCCGGACTGGTCGATCAGGATGCCGATCGGGCCGTTCTCTCGGTGGATGAGCCGATCTGTGTTCGCGAGGGGGACGCCGTTCTGGCGTTCCACCCGCCCGGTCCCAGCGGCGGACTGACCCTCTCGTACCACCTCGACTACGGCCGGGGCGCTCCGATCCCCGCCCAGAGCTACTGCGCGGCGATCACGCCGGAATCGTTCCGTGACGAGATCGCCTCCTGCCGGACGTTCCTCCTCGAAACCGAGGCCCAGGCCCTCCGGGCGGCGGGGATCGGCACCCGGACCACCGAGGCCGACGTACTTCTCTTCGGCGGCTCCGGCGTGGTGGGGAACACGCTCCGATATGCCGACGAGTGCGCCCGGCACAAGGTTCTCGACATGGTCGGCGATCTGGCTCTCGTCGGGGCCGACTTGCAAGGGTTCATCGTGGCGCATCGATCGGGCCACCAGACCAATGCCGCGCTCGGGCGGAAGTTGATCGAGGCGGCGGCTCGGTCGGCCCAATCGCCCTGCGTCGTCGAGCCCATTCCTCTCCGTGAAGATGGGACGATCGACGTTGCCGGGATCATGCGGCTGCTCCCGCACCGGTATCCGTTCCTTCTGGTCGACCGCGTTCTGGAGCTGACCCCACGCCAGCGAGTTGTGGGGATCAAGAACGTGAGCATCAACGAGCCGTTTTTCGCCGGGCACTGGCCTGGGATGCCGATCATGCCTGGAGTCCTCGTGGTTGAGGCGCTGGCGCAGACGGCCGGAGTCCTGCTCGCATCCAGCCTTCCCCGTGAGGGGAAGCTGGCGCTGATCGCGGCGGTCGACGCAATCAAGCTGAGGCGGCCGATCATTCCGGGCGACCAGCTTGTTCTGGAAGTGATTGGCGATCGGATCAAGAACCACTCGGCGGTTGTGACCGGCCGGGCGCGGGTCTGCGGCGAGCTGGCGGCCGAGGCTCGGATCCGCTTTGCGATCGTCGATGCCCGCCGGGCCGCCGCCAGCGTCGGCCGGGGGGCCTCACGGCACGAGCAGGCGATCGGGGCCTGATCGGCTCGGGGACGGATCGGGGCCATCCGTCGCCCGTTTGTCTCGGTCCGCGGCCATCCGGCACGGAAGCCGGCTGGGCCTTGCCCCATCTTCAACCCTTCCGGAGGGATCCAGCGATCATGGCCACCCTGATTGCCGACACCGCCTGCATCGACCCCCGCGCCGAGATTGACGAGGACGTGGAGATCGGGCCTTATTGTGTCGTCGGCCCCGAGGTCATCATCGGCCGGGGCACCCGCCTGATCGCCCACGTCTGCGTCCTCGGTCGGACGGTCCTCGGCCGGGACAACATCGTCCACCCGTACGCCGCGATTGGCGGCGAGCCCCAGGACCTTTCGTACAAGGGGACGCCCACTCGCGTCGAGATCGGCGACCGCAACGTCTTCCGCGAGGGCGTGACCATCCACCGAGGGAGCGAGAAGGACGAGGGCGTCACTCGCGTCGGCTCCGACAATCTTTTGATGGTCCACGTTCACGTCGCTCACGACTGCATCCTCGAAGACCGCGTGATTATCGCCAATAACACGATTCTGGCGGGCCATACCCACGTCGAATCCTTCGTGACGATCTCAGGAGGCGTCGGCGTTCATCCCTTTGTGACCTTCGGCGAGTACAGCTACGTCGGCGGTCTCTCGCGGATCTACCACGACGTTCCCCGCTTCATGATCGTCGACGGCAACCCGTCGAAGGTCCGTTGCGTCAACGTCGTCGGCCTTCGACGGCATGGGATCTCGGCCGAGTCGATCGCTGGCCTCCACGAGGCCCACCGGCTGATCTACCGGGCCAAGATGTCGGCCTCGCAGGCGGCAAAGATTCTCGAATCTCACGGGCACCTCTGCGCGGAGGTGCGGAGCCTCCTGGATTTCATCGAGGCACAGCACCAGGGGCGGCAGGGCCGTGCCCGGGAGCGGTTGAGAAAGGCGAGCGCATGAATCCGATGCGAGTCGGCGTGGTTGGGGTCGGACATCTCGGCCAGCATCACGCCCGGATCCTCTCGAAGATGCCCGGCGCCCGGCTGGTTGGCGTGGCCGATGTCAGCCCCGACCGCGCGGCCCTCATCGCCGATCGCCACCAGGTCGCCGCCTTCGACGACCACCGGGCGCTGGTCGATCGGGTTGATGCGGTCGTCGTCGCTGTTCCGACGGTCTTGCACCTTGAGGTTGCCGCGCCGTTCCTCTCGCGAGGGATTGCCACGCTGATCGAGAAGCCGATGGCCCCGTCGGTCGACGAGGCCGAGCAGATCCTCGACATCGCCCGGTCATCGGGCGCCGTGCTCCAGGTCGGCCATATCGAGCGATTCAACCCGGCCCTCGGCGCGCTGGAAAAGACGCCGATCCGCCCCAAGTTCCTCGACGCGGAGCGTCTTTCCACCTTCACGTTCCGCTCGACGGACATTGGGGTCGTCTTCGACCTGATGATCCACGACCTGGATTTGATTCTCTCGATGGTGGGGTCGCCGGTGCATTCGGTCGCAGCGGTTGGGGTGAGCGTCTTCGGTGACGCCGAGGATGTCGCCGACGCCCGGATCGAGTTCGAAGACGGGACGGTCGCGCATGTGAAGGCGAGCCGGGCGAGCTACAACCCGGTCCG
>DAHZZC010000233.1 GCA_027435495.1 Planctomycetales bacterium | reverse complement strand
GGCGAGGTCTACAAGAACGCCCGGATCGCGGAGGAATACCTGGACTCTCGGCTCGACGAACTGAAATGGGCAATCGCAGTCCAGAAGATGAAGGAGAAAACCCGGGAGGAGCAACAGGCAATCCGCGAGCAGATGCGGGAGGAGCAGCGGGCCAAGCGCGAGATAGAGCAGGCGCTCAAGCAAGCCGCGCGTGAGGAGGATCTGGTCAACAAGGCAATCGCGAGGATCAAGAAGCAGGTCGAGGAGGCGAGCGAGGCGGAGAAAGCCCGGCTGGAGGCCAAACTTGCCGACCTCAACGTCAAGCTTTCTGAGGCCGAGGAGCGAGGTAGAAAGGCGTTGTCGATGGCCCAGCAAACGAAGAGGGGCCATGTCTACATCATCTCCAATCTCGGCTCATTCGGCGAGGATGTGTACAAGATTGGTCTGACCCGCCGGCTCGACCCGAACGAGCGAGTGCGAGAACTCGGCGACGCCAGCGTGCCCTTCCCGTTCGATGTGCACGCGATGCTCGCCTCGGACGACGCCCCCGCGCTGGAGGCTGCACTGCACCGGCGGTTCCTGGAACGGCAGGTTAACAAGGTGAACAAGCGGAAGGAATTCTTCCGGGTCAGCCTGGCAGAGATCCGGGCAGTGGCCGACGAGTTGCAACTTGAAGCCACCTGGACGCTGACTGCCGACGCGGCTCAGTATCGAGAGACTCTGTCGCTGGAGCAAGCCATGAAGTCGGATAGCGACCTGAGGCGGAAATGGCTGGAGGAACAGGAGACTTTCGACATCGGAAAGGATGCGCTGGAGGAAGAAGAGCAGGAGCTGATCGAAGTATAACGTCCAGGCATTTTCCAAAATCCATGGCAATTCTTTATTTCCTACCGAATCTGGGGTGAATCGTCTAACCAAAAGTCCGCGGCATCGGGGAGGGCGAGCCGCCCGGCGAGCCGTCTACGCGAGGGTGCGTGGCTCGGCAGGAGCCTCGCCCTCTCGTTTTATCCTTCAGGGGTCACGCCCCGCTCCGCCCCAGCACCAGATCCAGTAACGCCGCCACCTGTCGGTGCGCCTCGACCGGATGCCGCAACGGACGATCCGCGTGGACCTCGTACACGTTCCGACGCCCCGTCCGAACCCTCGACAGATAGCCCCCCGCCTCCAGATCCGCCACAATCCGCTGCACCGCCCGCTCCGTGATCCCCACCCGCTCCGCCACGTCTCTTAACCGAATTCCCGGCTCCTGCGCAATGCAAAGCAGCACATGCGAGTGATTGCTCAGGAACGTCCAGTCCGGCACATCCGACATGCACCACCCCCCGGCCGTCCCAATGCCCCTTGACGGGCCGCCTATAAGATGCGATACCGAATACGCGACACAAATTTCGTGAATCGTAACGACGCGATTCCCGATGACTATACCGGCGGCGCCGGCCTCGGGGAACGGGGGCGTGGGATCGAGGGGGGTTATTCGATGGGACGTTCGTGGCGGTGGGCAACGGCGGGGATGGCGATGCTGGCCGGGCTTTCGGCGGTCGCGGTGGTCGGCGAGATGATCGGGGCGGGGCCCTGGCATCTGGGGGGGCTGACGGTCGACCGCCTGGGCGCCGCGATGGCGATGCTCGTGACAACGGTGGGCGCCTCGGTGTTTCGGTTCTCGGTCCGCCATCTGGAGGGCGACCCAAGGCGGGGCCGGTTTCTGGGCTGGCTGGCGTTCACGGTGGGCTCGGCCGGGCTTCTGATGCTGGCGACCGATTTGATTCCGCTGTTCGTCGCCTGGTCGATGACGAGCTTCGGCCTGCACCGGCTCCTCACGCATTATCCCGACCGGGCCGAGGCGGTTCGACCGGCGCGGAAGAAGTTTCTCATCAGCCGGATCGGAGACGCAGCGCTGATCGGGGCGATCGTGATGACCGTGCAGGTGTGGGGGACCACCGACCTGCTCGCGATCGACCGTGCCCCGGCCCCGGCCGACGCGACGGCCGCCCATGTGGCGGCGGTCCTGATCGTGATCGCGGCGCTGACCAAGTCGGCCCAGTTCCCGTTCCATAGCTGGCTCCCCGAGACGATGGAGGCCCCGACGCCCGTCTCGGCGATGATGCATGCCGGGGTCATCAACGCCGGCGGGGCCCTGCTGATCCGGACCTCGCCGATCGTCGGGCAGTCTGAGGCGGCCATGCTGATCCTCTCGACGATCGGGTCGATCACCGTGGCGATCGGGATGCTGGCCATGTGGGCTCAGGCAAAAGCCAAACGGACGCTCGCCTGGTCGACCGTCGCACAGATGGGCTTCCTGATGATCGAGTGTGGTCTGGGCGCGTTCCCGGCGGCGATGCTCCACATCCTCGGCCACGGCTGGTACAAGGCCCGCGCCTTTTTGACGATCGGCGAACTCCCCGCGCCGGGGCCGAAGTTGGATTCCTCGCGATCGCCGATGGCCGCCGCGCTCGGGACCGTCGCCGCCATCCCGGCCCTGATGCTCGCGGCGCAGGTCACGGGCTTCGCGCCCGACGAGTCGCCCGGCGAGTGGGCCATGGCGGCGATTCTGGCGATGGCGATCGGGCAGGGGTGGGGCGTCGTGATCGGCCGGTCGTGGCGGACGGGCCGGGTTCTCTCGGCCGCGATCGCAACCCCCGCCGCGGCCATTCTGGCCTTCACCCTCTACCGGGGCGCTGCGATCTACCTGGCTCCGGTGCTGGGCGAGTTCCACCCGATCGAGGGATGGCCGGCGATCGTCGCCGGGTCGATCCCGGTCGCCACGTTCGCCGCGCTGATCGTCGTCCGGGCGATCCTCCCCGCACTCGGACGGACCGCCGCCGGGCGGGCGTTTTATGTCCACGCGTTGAACGGTTTCTATTTCGGCGCGATCGCGGACCGACTGGTCGACCGCGTCGCCCGGATATTCGGCCTCCGGGAGGTGCAAGGTGCCTGAGCTGCTCGAACAGACCCGTCCGATCGCGGAACCTCGCGGGGCGATTGTTGAGGCAGACGCCCTCTCGGGCGCGATTGAGACCGTCTGCCGGCGGTTCCCGCCGCTCTGGGACCTGCCAAACTTCATCGCCGTCCACCCGTTCCTCGGACACCTCGGACAGCCGATCGCCGAGGCCGCGGCCGACGTCGCCGATGCCCTCGACGCCGACCTCCTGCCGAGGGTCGACGCCTATCGCGCCCTCTGGCGCGCCGGGTCGATCAACGTCGAGAACCTCCGCCGTACCTCGGCCCGATCGGGAGACGACGCCGACCGCCTCTCGGCGATCCTCGACGGCCGGGCCGAGGCGCCGACCCGGCCCTCGGGAACCTTCCCGACCTTCGCCGAGCGGATCGGAGGGCCCTGGCACGGCCTGGTGATCCGACAGGCCGCACGATGGTGCGCCGTGCATGCCAGCGGCGGCGGGACCTTCTGGCCAATCGACGGAATGAGCGGCTTGTATCCCTCGTGGCGCGAGGCCGCTCGAGCCGACCGATCGCTCGAGATCGACGGACTCCGCGGATGGCGGGCCTGGCTCGGCCAGGTCCCCGTCGACGCCCTGGCCGCGATCGCCGCGATGGTCGACCGGCTGGGCCTCGACGTCGACGATCTCGAACCCTACTTCCACCGCCTGCTCGG
>DAHZZC010000232.1 GCA_027435495.1 Planctomycetales bacterium | reverse complement strand
GAGGATGTCCGGCTCCGCGTCCACCACCGAGATCAACCCCTTGCGCCAGGCCCTGCCGAGGACGCAGGCCCCCGAGCCCTCGGCCATCGTGCTCTTCGGGGCAACGGGCGATCTGGCCCATCGGAAGCTGGTCCCGGCGCTCTTCCGGCTGGCTCAGAGCGGGCACCTGCCCTCGGAATGCGCCATCGTCGGCTTCGCCCGCCGCGACTGGACCGATGACGACCTTCGCGCTGAGTATCGCAAGACGCTCGCGAAGGAGATCGGCGGCCCCGACTTCGACGCCCTCTGGGCGCAGTTCGCTCCCCGGCTGGTCTTCTCGCCCGGGACCTTCGACGATCCCGGCTCGTTCCACCGACTGAAGAAGACTCTTGACGAGATCGACCGGACCCACAACACGCGGGGCAACCGCGTGTATTACCTCGCGGTCTCGCCCGAGTTCTTCTCGACCATCATCGAGCACCTGGGATCCGCCGACCTGATCTACCCGTGGCAGCAGTCGAGCCCCTGGAGTCGGGTCGTTATCGAGAAGCCCTTCGGGCACGACCTCGAAAGCGCCCGGGCGCTGAACCTCGATGTCTCGCACGTCCTGGATGAGAGTCAGGTCTACCGGATCGACCACTACCTCGGCAAGGAGACCGTCCAGAACATCCTGGCCCTCCGATTTGGCAACACGATCTTCGAGCCGACCTGGGATCGCCGATACGTCCACTCGGTGCAGGTCACGGTCGCCGAGGAGGTCGGGATGGCGGGCGGTCGGGGTGCCTACTACGACACCGCCGGCACGATCCGTGACATGGTCCAGAACCATATGATGCAGCTCCTCTGCCTCGTCGCGATGGAGCCGCCGGTGAACCTCTCGGCCGACGCCGTTCGCAACGAGAAGGTAAAGGTCCTCCAAGCTCTGCCGAAGTGGACGCCCGAGGACGTCCGCCGGAACGTGATCCGCGCCCAGTACACGGCCGGGTCAATCCACGGGGCCGAGGTCCCTGGCTACCGGCAGGAGAAGGGTGTCAACCCCGAGTCGACCACCGACAGCTATGTGGCGATCCGCCTCGAACTGAACAACTGGCGGTGGGCCGGCGTCCCGTTCTTCCTCCGGACCGGCAAGCGACTGCCGAAGCGGGCCACCGAGATCGCGATCCAGTTCCGCCGCCCGCCGACTCAGCTCTTCGAGCACGAGGGTGACGGGCACACCGAGGGGAACCAGCTTGTCCTCCGCATCCAGCCGAACGAGGGCGCCAGCCTGACGTTCGAGGCGAAGATCCCCGGCTCTCGCCGTCGGTTGCAGGACGTCCGGATGGACTTCCGCTATGGGACCGCGTTCGCCGTCCCGCCGCCCGAGGCGTACGAGCGGCTGCTCCTGGATTCGATGCTCGGCGACCAGTCGTTGTACACCCGGACCGACGAGGTGGAGAGCGCCTGGCGGTTCATCACGCAGATCCTCGACGCCTGGAAGCTCCCCGGGATGCCGAGGCCGGATGAGTACGTCGCCGGGAGCTGGGGCCCTGAGTCGGCCGACGCCCTGATCGCCCGAGACGGGGCCCGATGGCGACGGCTCTGAGCGCCATGCCTTCCTCTCCTCGCTCCGACCAGTCCCAACGCCGAGCCCTCGAAGACGGAGACCGCACCGATGCCCGACGCGATGACCGACTCGTTCCTGGAGGGGCAGGGGATCCCGGTGGAGCTTGGCCGGGTCGAGACCGAACTGACGAAGCTCTGGGGCCCAGCGGCCGAGCAGGCCGGCGGGCCCGAACTGGAGAACCCGCACGTCACCCGGATCGCACTGGCGAACCTGATCGTCGAGAGCCTCGACGCCCCCTGCGAGTCGCTCTCGTCGGTCCTGGAGACCGTCGTCACGCAGTTCCCCTGCCGGACGATTGTCCTCCGGAGTTCGGCCGACGCGGGGCGCCGGATCGCCGCGGAGGTTTCGGCCGTCTGCCACCTGCCGGCCCCGGGGATGCCGCAGGTCTGCTCCGAGCGAATTGTGCTGAGGGCCGGTCGCGAGGGGATCGACCTGATCCCAGGCGCTGTCCTTCCGCTGCTTGAG
This sequence comes from Planctomycetales bacterium, assembly GCA_027435495.1. GTDB lineage: Bacteria > Planctomycetota > Planctomycetia > Isosphaerales > Isosphaeraceae > JAKAUH01. The sequence goes on along the minus strand of DAHZZC010000232.1, from coordinate 2,679 downwards.
GCCGAACTGCCGATGGTCCTCTGGTGGACCGGCGACCCCCGCAAACATGAGGCCCTCTTCCGCGACCTGGCCGGCGAGTGCTCGCGGCTGGTCCTCGACCTGCCCGACCCCTCGACCGATGTCGGCGCCCTCCGGCTGGGGCTTGACCCGGCCGCCTGCCCGTTCAGCCGCGATGTTGCCTGGTTCGGCCTGCACCGATGGCGCGAGCTGGTCGCCTCGTTCTTCGACCCGCCCTGTCCCTCCGAGACGCTCTCCCGGATCGACTCGGTCCAGATCCAGGCGTTTGTCCCGTCCGCTGACCTTGGCCGAACGCCCCGGATCGCCGTCTGGCTGGCCGCCTGGCTCGCTGGCCAGCTCGGGTGGGAGCCGAAGGGGCGGCCCGAGGTGACGAGCTCGTTCGATCAGATGACCCTCCGGGCCACCTTCCAGGGTCCAGGGGCCGAGGTCGTCGTCCAGATCGCGACCCATTCCGACGCCTCCGGCCGGATCCCCGAGCCGAGGATCGCCGGGCTGACGATCACCGGGCGGGGCGACAACGGCGGAGTCGAGCGGTTCAACCTGGAACGTCCCTCGATCGATTCGACCGCCGTCCGCGTCGACGCTGAGAACGCGGAGTGCTGCCGACTCCCCTGGCTCGTCGAGGCTCCCGAACTCGATCAGGCCCACCGAATCGCCGCGGCGCTCGAGTCATCTCGGATCGATCCGCCGTTCCACAATGCCCTGCCGATCGCCATCTGGTTGATGGAGCAGGGGGGCTGAGTCCAGACCCTCAGAGGAAGACGCTGGTCACCCGGACGCCCAGGTCCGTGTCGATCAGGATCAACTCGCCCCGGGCGACGAGCCGGCCGTTGGAGGTCAGCTCGACCGGGGCTCGGGAGTGCCGGCCCAGCTCGACGACATCGCCCGGCTTGAGGTCGGCCAGGCGAGAGAGGGTCAGGTTGACCCGCCCCAGCTCGACGGCCAGCGTCACCGGGACGTCGAGCGGCGAGGTGTCGGGGGCGGTCGGGTTCGAGGCGATCGGCTGGCTGCTCATCGGTCGGGTGTCCTTCGCGGAGACGAGGAGGAGATCACGCGGGCCCGGCTCGCGCTGGGGTCCGCCTTCGAGACGAACCAGCCGCCCACCGGAGTCGGCGACCGGCCGGGCCGAGATGAGGATGCGTCCGTCCGAACCGTCGAGGTCCACGACCAGGTCGAGCGGGCCGTCCGGGCTGGCGGGCGTCCCGGAGAGTCGCGTCTCGGTGAGTGGGAGCACGCCACCGACCTTCAGCCGCTTCAGCCCCTGCGGCAGGGCGATCGTCCCGGCGACCGCCCGCCATGAGCCGGCCAGTTCACCCCACCTGGCCGATGAGCCCTCGGAGAGCGGCCGGTGTGATCCGAGGAGCGCCGGTGATTCGGTCCAGGGCCGCGCCATCGCCTCGGAAATCCACAAGCGGATCGAGCCCGAGACCGCCCCGATCCGGACGCCCCACCGGACCGTGATCAGAGCCCCCAGTCCGGTCGGATCGAACGGGTCGGGTCCCGCTCGGTCAAGTCGGATGCTCGTCGAGTCGAGGGCGTCGAGAACCCGGAGGATCAGGAACGTCCAGATGCCCCACTCGACCGGCGTCAACTGGTGCCGGGTCTCACCGAAGTTGCGATCGTAGCCGAGCAGCCGGTCGACGACCGCGTGCGCCAGAGCGTTCTCGATTCCGATCGCCAGGCGAGTCCCGAGGGCAGGCGCGGTCAGATGCGCGATCATCCCGGGCCGGTTCAGCCCCGACGCCCGCCAGAAGACCTCCGGCCGATCCACGACGACCGAGCCTCCGCAACCAATCTGCAACCACTCGAGAGCGGCAGGGAGCTGTCCGTCCCCCGTCCAGCCCGATAACCACCGCTCGACCCGAACCTGCCGCGCCGAGAACCGCGGCAGCCAGTCCAACGGACCCTCGGCCGCGTCCGGTCCTGGCGGCGGGTCGATCCGCGGATACGTCTCTCCTGCCAGGTCGATCGTCGAGATCGTCTCTTCACTCAACGGACCGGATCTCCCTGGAGTGGTGGATGCACCTTGCAGGACGATGAGACCACCATCGTAACGGAATCCGGCAGTCGGCTGAAGCCACCGGACGCTCGAACCATCGGTCCGCGATCCACTCGTCTCAATCGATACAGTCGTGCTTTCCCGATCGATCGGACCGGATGTTGACGGCCCGAATGGCTGAATTGGGTTCGTTTCGTCGTGGCGCCCCACGAGGAGGGCGGCCGAATTGGGTTCGTTTCGTCACGGCGCCTCGCGGCGAGCGTGTCCCAAAGAGAAACCCCGGCCTCGGATCTCGCTCCATGCTTGCTTGCCAGGCAAGTGGGAGCGATCCCGGGCCGCATATCCCCTTGCATACGACCGTATTGTCAAGTTTCTCCTGAAGCTGCTGGTCCATGTTTAGTATGGCTATAGACTGGCAAATGTCAAATCTGCCATTCCATCTTTTGGGATTTGGTATCTCAAACGGAATTTGCCTGTGTTGGATCTACTTAAAAACTGCCTCGGATTCCTGAAAAGGGGATCGCCTCGGAGTCGATGGGACGCCCCCAGGCCGGGCCGGTGATGCACCGTGCATCGGCCCCGCTCGCCGCGGCGACGCCCGACCGCTTGCAGGGCATCGCCCGATCGAAGAACGCCGCGGAGATCCCCCTCGACAGAATCGA
>DAHZZC010000231.1 GCA_027435495.1 Planctomycetales bacterium | reverse complement strand
CGATCGACGCCTACTGCGCGTGCCTGATCGACCAGATCAATGTCTGAAGCCAGATTCGGAATCCGGAATCCCGATTCCCGCGAGGAGCCCATGAACAGCAACGGCGCGGTGATGAACGAGTGGAAGCTCCGCGAGCAGATGTGCGAGATCGGCCGGCGGGTCTACAACAAGGGCTTCGCCGCAGCGAACGACGGCAACATCAGCTATCGGCTCAGTGAGGACCGGGTCCTCTGCACGCCGACACGGGTCTCGAAGGGCTTCATGAAGCCGGATGACCTTTGCATTGTGGACCTCGAGGGCAAGCAGGTTTCGGGCAAGAGGAAGCGGTCGAGCGAGATCCTGCTGCACCTCGCGGTGATGAAGGTCCGGGCCGATGTTCGCTCGGTCGTGCATTGCCATCCGCCCCACGCGACCGCGTTCGCCATTGCCCGCGAGCCGGTTCCGAAATGCCTCATGCCCGAGTTCGAGGTCTTCCTCGGCGAGGTTGCGATCGCTCCGTACGAGACGCCCGGCGGCCAGCCGTTTGCCAACACTGTGTTGCCCTACGTGAAGGACACCGATACGATCCTTCTGGCAAACCACGGGACGCTCACCTACGGCAGCGACCTTGAGGATGCTTACTTCAAGACCGAGATCATCGACGCCTATTGCCGGATTTTGATTTTGGTGAAGCAGCTCGGACGTGTTCACTTCTACGACGATACCAAGGCCGCCGAGCTGATCAAGCTGAAGCCAAACCTCGGGATCGCCGACCCCCGCCTCGAGCGCGGGCTGGAGAACTGCGACCTCTGCGGCAACAGTCTCTTCCGCGAGGGCTACCACGAGAACCAGCCCGAGCCCCGCGTTTTCATCCATCCCAAGATCGCCGAGAGCGTTCCCCACCAGTCGCCAATCGAAGCGTTGCTCACGCCCCGGCCATCGCTCCCGAATCAACCCGGCGGTTCAACTCCGGCCCCGGCGTCCGGGGCTTCCGCCCCGTCGAGCAACGGACACGCTTCCGGAGCGAACGCTGACGCCGAGGCACTTGTCCGGGCGATTACCGACCAGGTCATGCAGGCCCTGAACGGGTCGGCACGCTGAGGGCCCATCAACAGAAGAGGAGTCGCATTCTCATGAAAGTTAGCATCATTGGTGGTGGCGGTCTGGTGGGATCCTCGACGGGCTTCGCCTTGCAGTGCGGCGGGCTCGTCAGCCAGATTGATCTGATCGACCTCAACGCCGATCAGGTTAAGGGTCAGGCCCTCGACCTGCTCCACGGCGCCTCGCTGGTCGCCGACCAGCGGATACGAGCGACTGGCTATGAGGCGATTCCGGAGAGCGACGCGATCGTGATCACTGCAGGGCTTCGCCGGAAGCCCGACGAGAGCCGTCTCGATCTCATCAACCGGAACGTCGAGCTCTTCCTCAACATCCTTGGCCAGGTCTCCGCGGCCGGGATGAAGAAGGACGCGATCGTTCTTGTCGTTTCCAATCCGGTCGATGTGCTGACCTATCTGGCCGCCAAGAAGCTCGGCCTGCCGTCGAACCAGGTGATTGGGCTGGGGACCGTGCTCGACACGGCCCGGTTCCGGAGCCTGATCGCCGAGGGTCTGAACCTGCCGCCGACTCAGGTGACCGCCCTGATCCTGGGCGAGCACGGGGACAGCATGGTCCCGATCTGGTCAACGGCGCAGGCCGCCGGCCTGCCTCTCGATCGCTTTCCCGGCTGGAATTCGGCGACCGCCGAGGCCCTCCTCAAGCGTACCCGAGGAAGTGGTGCCGAGGTCATCAAGCTGAAGGGTGGCGCAGGGTTCGCCGTCGGTCTCTCGATCCGAGACGTGATCCACTCGATCGCCCTCGATCAGAAGCGAATTCTCCCGGTTTCGTCGCTCGTGAACGGGCCCTACGGCATCCGCGACGTCTGCCTCTCCGTGCCCACGGTTGTCGGCCGTCGCGGTATCGAGAGCCAGCTCGAAATTGAGCTCTGGCCGAAGGAAGTCTCGGCCTTGCAGCATTCGGGGCAGGTCCTCCGCGAAACCATCGATGCCGTTCTCAAGGCCAATCCCAGGGCCGCCGCCACAGCCGCGAGCCCAGCTTCCGACGGCTCTGGACCCTCGGGAACGATCTCCAGTCAAAGCGGTTCGCGTCCGGTCCGGGTGACGATGGGATCGAGCGGCGGGGACAGCGGGAGAACCACCGGCCGGCCACGGGTCACGATTTCCGGGCAGGGGTGACCGCCATGCAGAAGTCGCTCGACCGCAAGCTTGCCGCGATCCACGCCAACCCCAACACCCGCGAGTTCATCCTGGCCGACGCCAAGGACGCCGATATGGCCCTCGGGCTCGGTGCGCCTGGACAGTCGCCCGAAATGCACGCGGGCGAGGTTCGGTTCAAGACGCTCCAGCAATACCGCGACCAGATGCGGCTGATCACCCGATCAGGACAGGTGGACATCATGCTGATGTCCGCCAGCTCGAACCACGCGCTCACCTTCGGCGAGCGATTCTTCGACGACTCGCCCGTCACCCCCGCCATACGGGCGAACGATACGACCGATATTCACCTGGCACGCGGCTCGTCGTACGCGAAGGCGGCGGCGCGCCCGTTCCGGACGGCAAGCATCGACCACGCTCAGTGCGGCCACCTCGATTGCTCGCCCGAAGAACGATCTCTCGGCGCCAACCTGGGGCTCTACAGCGTCACGTTTAACAACGACCTTGAACGCGACATGGAGACCCTCGTCCGGTTCCATGAGTTCCGCGAGGAGGCCGAGCGCAAGGGATTTCGATACTTCCTCGAAGTCTTCGACCCGAATGTTCCCAACGCCATCGCACCCGAGATTTTACCACATTATCTCAATGATATGATCACGAGAATGCTGGCGGGTGTCGGACCGACTGGCCGTCCCGACTTTCTCAAGATCGTCTACCACGGGCCGAAGGCGATGGAGGAACTCGTCCGGTTTGATCCACACCTCATCGTCGGCATCCTTGGCGGCTCGGCCGGGACGACTCGCGACGCCTTTCAACTTCTGCACGACGCGCAGAAGTATGGCGCGAAAGTCGCCCTTTACGGGCGGAAGATCAACAACGCTGAGAATCAACTTGCGTTCGTCCACTTCCTCCGGTTGATCGTCGAGGGGCAGGTGGGGCCGGTCGAGGCGGTCCGGGCCTATCACGGGGTTCTCCAAAGGCTCGGCACCCGGCCCACTCGGAGCCTCGACGACGACCTGCAGCTTACCGAACAGTCAATGAGCTACGCCGGAACGTCGTCTGCCCGCGTCGACGGCACTCGAAATGCTCTGACGATTCCGAAGGATGTTTCCAGCAACGGGGCCCTTCCGGTCGTCCCGTCGGCTCCATCAAAGGCTTCCTGCGCTTGCAAGTCCAGCGCTGAAGCCCACTCTCATTCCGAGCCGGATTCGTGCCAGTGCTCGGGCAAGACGCAACGGCCGCTCGTCACCGAGTCGTACTCGGTTTCTCGCCATCGGCTCGCCTCGGCCAACGGTCAACTCTCCTCGAACGGCCGCCCCGATTTCCCCCGGATGTCGGCCTCGGAACGACTGGCCTATCATCGAGAGCGACTTGGCCTGGGGCGCTGATTCCCCTGAGCCATTCGGTTATCCTGGGCTCTTCCAGCGGATCGACTCCGAGCGTCGAGTCGATCTGCTGGACGACTTCAGGAGTCTACCGGATGATGACCCTTCGCGATTGCAGACCATTCCTTGCTGCTCTGGCGATACTCACCCTGAGATGTGCCTTACCCGGGGAGGCCAGGACGCAGGGAATTGATTTCATCCGCGAGCATTATTTGAAATACGAATACCGGATTCCGATGCGCGACGGAGTCCGGCTCTTCACATCGGTCTACATCCCCAAAAGTGTGAGCGAGGTGTCGAAGGATCCGGCGGTCCGACGGCGGAAAGCACCGATCCTGCTGATGCGTACGCCCTACGGCGTGGCGCCCTATGGGGTGGAGGCCTATAAATCGGAGATCGGTCCGTCACCGAAATTCGGCCGGGAAGGCTACATCGTGGCTTACCAGGACGTTCGAGGGCGGTGGATGTCCGAGGGCGATTTTGAAAACATGCGGCCCCATCGCGACCACAAGCGGGGTCCGAAAGAGATCGACGAGAGCACGGATACTTACGACACGATCGACTGGCTGGTGAAGAACGTTCCGGGGAACAATGAGCGGGTCGGTATGTGGGGGATCTCGTACCCAGGCTTCTACGCAGCGGCCGGGATGATCGACGCCCACCCTGCGCTGAAGGCCGTTTCGCCGCAGGCTCCGGTCACCGATTGGTTCGCCGGCGACGACTGGCACCATAACGGTGCGTTCTTCCTGCCGCATGCCTTCGGCTTTCTCGGCTCGTTCGGCCGCGCGCGGCCCGAGCCGACGCACCAGCCCTCCCCGGGATTCCATGTCACGAAACCCGATGGCTATGCCTTTTACCTCAGCCTGGGTCCGCTGGCGAACGTCGATCGGCTCTACTTCAAGGGACAGGTCGCGTTCTGGGACGAGATGATGCATCACGGGACATACGACGAATTCTGGCAGGCACGCGATATCCGACGTCATCTCAACGGAATCAAGCCAGCCGTTCTGACGGTGGGTGGCTGGTACGACGCCGAGAACCTCTTCGGCGC
>DAHZZC010000230.1 GCA_027435495.1 Planctomycetales bacterium | reverse complement strand
CTGCGGGCCGGCTGCGCGTAGGAGAGCAGGTGGAACCGGACGCCCTGCGGTAGCTGACCGAACGCGTCGCGGAGGGCCGGCCATCGGCCGCCGTCGGGCGACCAGTCGTTGGCCCGGTCATCCGAACAGATCCAGATCTCGGTCCGGCCGACCTTGTTGTCCTTGATGTAGTCGCGAGCCGTTTGCAGCATCCCTGCGATGTCGGCCGGCGCCGATGATGGACCGGTCGCTGGTGCCCTCGGGAGTTCATCGATCGAATCCAGCTCGCGCGGTTGGCCACCGACGGAATCGATCAGCACCCACCGATTCGAGCCGAGCGTGGCGAGAGTGCGTGCCAGTTGGGTCAAGCCGGTCGCGAGCTTCGAGCCGCCCCCGCCGACGTCAGCCTGATCCATGCTGGGCGACCGGTCCACGAGGATGATCGTGGTGTCGGTCCTGCCACCGCCAGCGAGCCCCAGCCATCCGCCGGCCATCGGACGGCTGATCGCAAAAACCAGCCCGGCGATCGCGGCCATCCGCATCGCCATGATCAGCCACTGGCGGATCCGGGCGTAGCCCCGCGACATCCGGTTGGCGGCCAGCAGGAACATCATCGCCGCCCATCGGATCGTCTGGTATCGGCGCTGGTTGATCAGGTGGATGATGATCGGCAAAGCCACCAGCGGAAGCGCAGCAAGGATCATCGGCTGGAGGAAGCTCATTGGCTGTCACCTCACTCCCTTCGACCGCGTCCGACCGATCAAAAATCGGATCAAAACCTGCTCGTACGCTTCGTCGATCGAGACCCGGTGATAATCGACCGCCGATTCCCGGACGACTTCCTGAAGCGCTTCCAGGTAGCCGCCAATGGCCTTCCGATACCGCTCGGCGATCTCGTTCGGCTCGGCGAAGATCGAGGGGCCGCCCTCCATGTCGAGAAACCGCATCGGGCGCCGGAATTCAAATTTCAATTCCTGGGGATCGAGCAGGTGGAAGACGGCCAGATCGTGCTTGCGGAACTGCAAGTGCTGGAAGCACGACCGCAGTTCCTCGGGCTCGACGAAGAGGTCGGAGATCACGATCACCAGCGCCCGCTGTGAGATCGTCTCGGCCAGTTCGTGGAGCACCGGCGGGAGCGTGGTCTGGCCGTGCGGCCTTGCCTGTTCGAGGACATCGAAAATGGCCGAGAGGTGCGAGGGGTTGCGACGTGGCGGGATGTTGCGGACGATCCCGTCGGCAAGGCAGGTCAGGCCGACGGCGTCTCCTTGCTGGAGCGCCAGTTGACCGATCGTCCCGGCGATCCGACGCGCGTATTCGAGCTTCGAGACGCCGGTCGAGCCGAAATCCATCGAGCCGCTCGTATCGAGCACGAGACAACATCTCAGGTTCGTATCGGCCTCGAACTCCTTGACGAAGAATCGATCCGACCGGCCATAGGCGCGCCAGTCGAGCCGGCGGAGGTCGTCCCCCGGAACGTATTTGCGGTACTCGGCGAACTCGACGCTCGACCCTCGGTGCGGGCTGGGATGCCGTCCCGAGACCGCGCCGAGCATCGGCCTCCGCGCGAACAGTGGAAACCCCGCCAACCGCGAGAGAACACCCATATCCAGGAAGCTGCGTGAGGGACGATCGGGGAACATGGGGCTCTGGGCTCGCCTTCGGCTCGCAGTGGTCAGTGGTCAGTAAAGACAGGTCGGACTCAATCGGTGTAACGCGAAGCAGATGTTCCGATTCTCTTCACTGACCACTGATTCTTGACTACTCGGCAACCGTTTCCTCGACCAGCCGCCGGACGATCTTCTTGGCGTCGATCCCTTCGGCCTGGGCGGCGAAGGTGGTGATGATCCGGTGGGTCAAAACCGGGGCGGCGGCCTGCTGGATGTCTTCGAGCCGGGCCATGTAGCTGCCGTGGAGGGCGGCCCGGGCCTTGGCGCCCAGGATCAAATACTGGACGGCGCGCGGGCCGGCGCCCCACGAGACCAGCGGCTTGAGCCAGGCCGGCGCGGTCGAGCCCTGCGGTCGCGTCTTGCGGACGAGGCGGGCCGCATAGGAGTAGATGTGGTCCGGCACGGGGACCCTGCGCACCAGCGACTGATGGCGGAGGATCTCCTCGGGCGCCATCAGGTGTGCGAGGCTCGGCAGAGCCTCGCCGGTGGTCGTCCGGGCGATCTGGATCTCCTCGGCCTCGGTCGGGTAATCCAGTTCGATGAGGAACATGAAGCGGTCGAGCTGCGCCTCGGGGAGCGGATAGGTTCCCTCCTGCTCGACCGGGTTCTGGGTGGCGAGCACCAGGAACGGCGGTTCGAGGTGGAAGACCTTCCCCATCACCGTGACGTTATGTTCCTGCATGGCCTCAAGGAGGGCGGCCTGGGTCTTCGGCGGGGCGCGGTTGATCTCGTCGGAGAGGACGATATTGGCAAAAATCGGCCCATGGACGAACTCGAATTCGCGGCGGCCCTCGGGCGAATCCTGCAAGATATCGGTGCCGGTGATGTCCATCGGCATCAGGTCGGGCGTGAACTGGATGCGGCTGAATTTCAGCGACATCGTCTCGGCGAGCTTGTTGACCATCAGCGTCTTGGCGAGGCCCGGGACGCCCATCAACAGCGCATGCCCCCGGGCGAACAGGCAGATCGCCAGCCGCTCGATCACGTCCTGCTGACCGACGATCACCCGGCCCAACTCGTTCTTGAGCCGGCCGTAGGCGTCGCGCAGTTGGTCGATCGCCTCAACATCGTTCTCGCTCAGTCGATCCCGGCCCGTCGCGTCCGCGTGCTGCGACATGAATGCATCCCAGAAGAGTATCATCAAGACTCGGACGTTCGTCATTCTAGCGGCGACGAATCGCGACCGGAAGGCCCCGACGAAATTCGGGACCCATCCGGACGTCGGCCGATGGGTCGTAACGGGTTCTACGTCCGCACGGTGGATCTTGCCGGAAAACTCCCGGCGCGGCCTCGGACAATCGATCCCTCCGATTGTCTCGCGAGTGAGTCTGACTTTCCCGGATTTTCGAGCGCGGGGGGGAGGATGCGGCGTCGGAACGGCGACGGAGCCGCCCCCGATCTCGCGAGGCGGGCCCGTTCGTTGCTTCTCTCTCGATCATGCACGGCCGAC
>DAHZZC010000229.1 GCA_027435495.1 Planctomycetales bacterium | reverse complement strand
GAAGGCATCCGCCACCTCGGGCCGGATCACCGAGATGAAGGACGCCAGGGGCGCCGCCTGGGTCAATGGCCGGGACATCGGTCTCGATCACCAGGGATGGTTCACTTTCAAGGTCGAGGGGGCCAAGGGCGACTATACCGTCGAGACCAGCTTCGTGCAGGTCGGACAGAGCCTCAAGCGGCCCTGGAATTTCTATTACTGGCCGACCAAGGCCGACTCGATCCACGAGCCCTGGGCCGGCGGGAACGGCCGGGTGGATACCTCGTCGATCCAGGTCCGGGGCGACGATCAGCTCGTCGTGACGCCCGGCTCGTACGTCGCGCCCGGGAAGGACATCGTCCTGGCCGGTCCGAACGGAATGCTCGAAACACTTCCGGCCGGCGGCGACGAGGCGACCTGGTTCCCAAATCTCTACGACGATATGTACTGGATGGGGCCCGACAAGGACCACGGCGGCCAGGTCGTCCGGTTCATGACTCCGTCGCCGCTTTTGAAATACGACCAGCTTTTCCAATCCTCAGCGCGGCAGTGGGAGGCGTCGTTCAGTCAGTCCAAGGACATCTCGCGGTGGCCCGGGCACTGCCTGGGTGGAGCGGTGGCCTCGATCCTGCTTGATGAACCGCAGCCCTCGCCGGGTTCGGGGATGACTCGTGATGAGCTAAAGGCTCTCTGGGCGGAACTGGGCGAGAACCACCTGAACCACCGGATCGGCGACTACGCGAATGAGATTCCGCCCGGCCCGCCGCGTCCCGGCCCCGACTCGACCGACGTGAAGGTTCCCCGCGTCCACGCGATGCTCGAGACCCACATCCGCGGCGAGCGCAAGGCCCTGCTGGCGAACCTGCGTGCCTTCCCGCCTCGCGGGACGGTCAGCGAGGTCTGGAATCACGGGATCTACAAGTATATTGCGACCTATCACGCTCTTCCTGGGCGTGGGCCGAGAGCTGTCCGGATCGATCTGGAGCTGCACGGGAACTCCGGCTGCATGCTGAACGGCCAGGAGTCAGCCGACCGCGTGGTGAACTACGCCTACAAGCTCGTCTACGGGATGGACGGCCGGGTCGACGAGACCAATCCCTATGCCGCCGACTGGATTTCGGTGGGGGGCGAGGCCCAGTTCGCCCCGCTGAACGTCCTGGAGATTGCCGAGACCCGCTGGGGCGGACACAATCCGTACGTCACCGAGGCCAACGTCCGCTCAATCGACCTTGCTAACGGCGGCGGGCGGTACTTTGGCCGCTTCGCCGGCGCCGCTCCCAACTTCCGCCCGGTCGCTCAGTACGAGGCCGGTCGCTCTCCGATGCTGGCCTCGGGCGAATCGGAGCCGAACCGAGGACGAATCGGCGGCTTCTTCCGACGTGCCTTTGCTCGCCGCGTCTCGGCGTCGTCGGGCAATGGTACGGACGACATCGAGCTCCCGTCCTCACCGTCCTACTCGTCCGCCTATTCGTCCCCGTATTCGCCGGCCAATGCCTCCCGCTAAGCCGGAGATTCGCCGAGGACAACCCACCCGCCAAATTGGCCCGGAGCGCCCCGAGGGAATCGTCCCTCAGTGTTCTCCGGGCCTTGAATTTTCCGGGGAGTTGTTACGAGAAGCGGCTTATCGCACTTCGGCCAGGGTCTCCCGAGGGAACTCACGGGCGGCGGCGGCGGGCGACCCGGCGATCGACCATCCGGTCTTCAGCCCCAGGACAAACCATCCAGGCGCCAGGATGCCCACCGCGAAGATCGTATCACCAATGACCCGAAGCCACCGCAATTGATCCATGGTCGGCGTCTGCATAAACTCAGCCGAGCGGGCGTACCAGGTCCCGTGCTCGACGCTCGCCCGGGTCTGCAAGAGCCCCACCGGTAGCTGGCTCAGCAGCACCAGTCCAATGCTTCTGACGCTCGGGCGTCTGGATCGAATTGGTCGGAATTGCGTAGGCGTCTCGCAGCTTGTCGAGCGACGGGTCGGAGCCGAACAGCGAGGCATAATGCCCGTCGACGGCCGCGAGCGCGTCGGCCCGTGTCGGCGAGACCGTGATGGCACCGGTCGCGGGGTCGTAGGTATTGAGGCGCAGCTCTTCCTTGAGCCGCGCTTTCAGTGCGGCACGGACCTCGGGGTCGAGATCCTGGTATTTGCGGCCGTGCGCGGCATGAGCCCAGTGATCGAGGAGCCAGATCGCCTCGCGATGGAGGTAATCGGCCGACCAGTCGGGTGCGACATACGCCCCGTGCCCCAGACCGTCCCGACTTCCTGTCCCCCCATCGATTGCCAGACGTTCTGGCCTTCGAGGATGTCGTCGCCCGAGTCGATCACCCGACCGTTGGAGCTGACGACCCTTTCGGGGATCGGCGGAGCCTGCCGGTACAACTCCACCCCGTAGTAGCCGAGCCCGGCGAACGAGCCGACAATCACTGCGCCCAGACCCAGCCATAACCGCACATAACACATTTCTGAATTCCCTCGATCCATAAACGATGCGTCGGCACCGAGGGCGCAGCCCAATCCCGGGCTCGTGGCGAGACGCTTGCCAAAGCGTTTGAGATATCTCCCCTTTGTTCGGTTGGCGGTCACTGAGACCGGGGCGATGCGGCCTTCCAGTCCTCCGGCAGGTCGTGCTTCGTCTCGCGGAGGATTTCGATGATCGCCGTCCGATCTTCCGCCGAGAGGACAGGGTCGTCCTTACCGCTTCCCCGGCCGTTCAGGATCTCCCAGAGTCGTTGATAGATGCAGTCCTTTGCCTCGCGGGGCAGCGCGTCGAAGGCCCGAGAATGGATCAGGTAACTGCACGGGTAGCGAAAGAGCCGGGTCTTGAGGTCGAGGTCGCGGAGCGAGCGGCCCTTCGAGTCACGAGGACCCCGTGCGACAAAATCGGCGGCGAACCGCGAGGTCCCCGTCACGCGATCGGTCAGCTTCGCCTCATCGTGAAAGAGCATGTACTCGACGACCGCGTCGCAGGCGCTTCGGATCCGCGATCGAGCGCCCTCGGAGGGTTCGTCGGCCGGGCGGTCGAGCGCCTTGTTCATCTCATGCTGGTAGTACAGGGCCATCCGGGTCTCCAGGCCCGCGCGGGCCAGGCGGTTCAGCATCCCGGCCTGGTGCTCCAGCACCATGAGCGCCACGATGTCACTGTGCGGCGTCAGGTAGAGCGATGTGTTGAACCGATCCTTCAGACTGAGCACGTTGACGCCCTCGGCATTGTCGCTCGCCTCGGGCCGGCGCGCGTCCTGGCAGATCAGATTGCCCAGGTGCATCTGGCGTCCGGAGTTCCCGGTGACGTACCAACCGCCCCACCGTTCGGAGAGTGGGCTCGTGTGGTCGGTCCGGTACGAACCGCTGGCGAGCATCGGGTTCCCGCGCCGATCGACGTAAAGTGATCGCACCAGATGCCCGGGCATCCCCTGATTGGCCGACGAACTGTGGCAGATCAGGCAGGAGTCAGTCTGCCGAGTGATCACCGGGCGTTCGGCGGGGACCTGCTCGATCGTGTAGAATGTCGTCCCGAGCCGGTCGTCGGGTGTCGAGACCTCCATCACCGGACCGCCATTGCAATAGCCGACGATCACATCGTCGTTGAAGTAAATCGCCCGCGGACTCTTCGGCGAAATCCGCTCGCGCTGAAGGCTCGACTTGGAAAAAACCAGTACCTGCGACGACTCGGGAATGTCAAACGCCCGGAGTACCGATTTCAGGTATCCGTTTTTCGGCTCGTAGTCGAACTTCGCCTTCCCCTGGTCGATCTTCTCCTGGAGCCTCGTGACCGCGTCCCGAGGCGTTGTCTCGCTGTAGCGGATCGGCTCGCGCTCGATGTCCTGCGCCACGACCCCCGTCGAGAGGCCTGCCCATCCAACCACCAGCAGTGTCACCACCCCGCATCGACGCCTCAAGCCCGGCGCCCCATGCCACTTCCCCGAATCCGGGAGATCATGCGCCATCGCTCGACCCCTTGCTCTGGCCCCGTAAAATCATCTGAGGAATCCTTGCTTTTAATCTGCATTCGAAATCCATATTATCGCCTGGAGGCCGGCTGTCAATCGGCTCCTCTTGATTTTTCGGGCCGACTGGCCGAGAGAGGCAACCCTGTGCACCTGACCCAATTTTCGGATTACAGTTTGCGGCTGGTCTTGTACCTGGCCTGCCATCCGGATCGGGTGGTCTCGGTCGAGGAGGTGAGCCGTGCGTACGTGATCTCAAGGCATCACCTGGTGAAGGTGGTGCAGTCGCTGACGGAGCTGGGGGTGGTGGAGTCGCAGCGGGGCCGGGGAGGGGGGATGCGGCTGGCGAAATCGCCTTCGGAGATCAATGTCGGCTGGCTGATTCGCCGGACCGAGCCGCATCTAGACCTGGTCGAATGCTTCGATCTCGCGAAGAATACGTGCCCGATCGCACCGGCCTGTGGCCTGAAGGGAGCGCTCCAGCGCGCCCAGCAGGCATTTCTGAAGGTCCTCGACGGATACAATCTCGACGACTTCAAGGCGTACCGGGGGGAGTTGATCCAACTTCTCGATGAATCGTTGGGCCGAAGTTAGGACTTCTGCGAGTGATCGGTACTTCGGGCGACCCTCCAGCGGACGACGGGCGAGGATTGGGGTTGAGTCGGTGGGCGGATTGTTTCATAAACAGGCTCCGCCTGACGGTTCCCATCCGAGGCCATCGCCCTGCGTCCATCCGCGAAAGGAGGTCCGCCTTGACGATCCGATCGTTCGCGGTGCTTGTTCTTCTGCTTTCCGGGATCCTCACGCCCGCTCTCTGGGCCGGTCAGCCACCGAGCCCAGCGCGAGGCTCCATTGATCCCGTCGCTCCTGCACAGGGCATCACGCCGGCTGAGGAGATCAGTCGGCTCGAAAGCTCAATTGCCGCCTCACAGGAGCAGATCCGCTCCCTCTCGGCCGATCGCGACGACCCCCGGAGTGAGTACGCCCGCGCGAAGGCCGCCTTCGAGAGGATCGATCGGGCCCTTCAGGAGCGAAAGCTGGCCCTTCAGAATCTCGCTCCGGGCAACCTCGCCGGACGTCGAGACATAGGCGCCCAGGTCTCGGCGATGGAGACGCAGCGTACTCTGGCCAAGGACCGCTTCGACCTAGCGATCGAGGCCCGACGCGCCGCCGCCGAGCAAATCGCCAACCTGCAACAAATGCTCCAGCGCGACCGCAAGGAGGTGCAGAAACTCCAATCCGCCACTCCATCGCCCGACGCCGAGGTCGACGCTCCTCCCGCCTCGTCGCAAATGAAACCCCCATCGACCGAGGCTCCTGCTGCGCCGCCTGCCATTGCGCCGCTCGTCAACACACCTGCCGCCACCGCGACACCCACCACTCCCGCCGAGGTACCGACTGAGCCGACCAGCCATGAGTTGAGCGCGGCTCAGAAGGACGTCAAGCGGAAGCTTGCGGCCGAGAAGGCGGCCGACGCCGAGGCCCGATCGGCGACCGAGCTTCTCAAGCGGCTCGACCGCGAGGTGGTGCTGGAGAAGCAGCTTCTACAAACCGCACGGAAGCAGCGGGAGATCGCCGCGCGAGCCCGAGACGCCCTCACCGCCGACTTCCGTCAACGTTCCATCGCCGGCGCTCCGAAGCCCGAGCTTGACGGCATCCTCGACCAGGTCCAGCGGGCCGAACGCCGGCTCGAAACCGCGAACGCCGAGGCCCAGAAGCACGTCACTCGCCTGGAAGAGTTGCAGACCGAACGGGCCTCGGTTCAGGCCGAACAGCTCGACGACATGAAGCAGGCCCAGCTCGCCCGTCAACAGGTCCAGGCGGCCGAGAACGAGGTTCGCTGGATCGAGAACCCGTTCCGACTCCACAACATCCTGCTCTGGCTGATCGACCACGGGCCGAAGATGCTCGCGGTCCTGCTGGCGATGATTCTCTCGCAATGGGCCGCCCGGCACTTTTGCGACCGGGTGATCCTGCTGATCGCTCAGAAGGGCGCCCGAGGCACAGCGCCCGAGCGGGAAGACCGCGCCCGCACACTGGTGGGTGTCTTTTACAACGCGACCTCGGTTGCCATCCTGCTCGGCGGCGGACTGATGCTCCTCCAGGAGGCCGGCATCCCGGTCGCCCCGCTGCTCGGCGGTGCTGCTGTCTTCGGTCTGGCCGTCGCCTTCAGCGCCCAGAACCTGATCCGCGATTATTTCTATGGCTTCGTCATCCTGCTCGAGAACCAGTACAAGCTGAATGACGTCGTCCAGATCGGTACGCTCTCGGGACAGGTGGAGAAGATCACCTTGCGGATGACGGTTCTCCGCGACCTGGAGGGGCGCGTCCACTTCATCCCCAACGGTCAGATTACGGCCGTCACCAACATGACGCACGGCTGGTCGCGTGCTCTCTTCGACATCGGAGTGGCCTACAAGGAGGATGTGGATCGAGTGATCGGCGTCCTGTCCTCACTCGCCCACGACCTGCGCTCCGACCCGCAATTTGGCCCGCTAATCCTCGAAGACGCCACCATGCTCGGTGTGGACAGCCTGGCTGACTCGGCGGTGATGATCAAGTTCTTCATCAAAACGCGCCCGCTTCAGCAGTGGGCGATCCGCCGCGAACTGCTCCGTCGCATCAAGAATCGCTTCGACGAGCTGGGCATCGAGATTCCCTACCCACACCGGACGGTCTACCATCGAACCGATCAGGGAGCCCCGATCGAGGCAACCCACAACCCGCCTCGCATTCTCTACGGCCATCCCTGAGGCTCACGACCGGGGATCCGATCCAATCCGATCCCCGGATCGAGGCTTCGGATTCGGAGCTTTGGTTGGATTCGTGCTCAAGGTCCAGAAGCTCAGCGGACAGGTATTCATCTGTAGCATAAACGATTTTATCCGCCTCGGAGCGGACATCATTCGCCTCGGCGATGACGCGCCGATCTTCGACGATCGCAAGGCGGCCCTC
>DAHZZC010000228.1 GCA_027435495.1 Planctomycetales bacterium | reverse complement strand
GCACAGGGCGGCTGGAGCGGGCGCGATGGCCCTCCGAACGGCCCCGGATACGTCGTGGCCAGGCGAGTTGGATGCGAGTCATCGGGAAATCCCTCCAATAAATGCCTCCGAGAAACCTACTCTGGTCGTCCCCGACCCGTTCCCTGGGTCTCCGATGCGCGCACGTTCCCCGGCGCGCGGCGTGGGAACCCAGGGGACTCATGCGGTCCCCCAGGGTTCGGATGTCACGACTCGTGGCTCAACTGAACGAGCCGAAGATGTCGTCGTAGCCGCTGGAAGCCTTGTTGCCGACGATTTTCGACCCGGTCATCGTCGAGCCGCTCCCACCCAGGTAGACGCCGCCACCGAGTCCGGTGCCGTCGAGGCCGTCCAGCGTCCCCATGCCGCCGGAGCCGCCAAAGGCATGGTTACCCGCGATCGTGCTGGAAGTGACGGTGATGACCTGTCCGGGGTCCACGTAGACCCCGCCACCCTGGGCCTCGCCGCCGGCACCCCCCGTGCCTCCGCCACTCGCTTCGCCGCCGGCACCGCCCTGCGCCTGGTTGCCGGTGATGTTGGTGTCGGTGATCGCCAGGTCAACGGCACCGAAGTAGGACGCGGGAAGTGAGACGGCGATCGCCCCTCCCTGAATGCTCCCACCGACGCCACCGTCAGCCCCCGCGCCACCGGCGCCGCCCTGGCCACCGGTCGCTGTCAGGCCCGCGATCGTGGAATCGCTGATGCTGTAGTTGGCGACATATCCCGAGTTGAAGAGGCTCTCGAGGTTGATGAACTGAAGTCCGCCGCCGGTCACATTTCCACCCGCCCCTCCCGGTGTGCCGAGGCCGCCAGCCCCGCCGTTGCCGCCGGTGGCCTGGTCGCCGGTGAACGAACTGCCCGAGATGGTCGTCGTCCCGTACGTCTGCAGGTCGCCGCCCAGGATCGACCCGCCGGCCCCGCCCGGAGCCCCGGCACCGCCGCCGGCCCCACCATCGCCGGCGATGATCGTGTTGCCGCTGAACGAGGTCGATGTGAGGCTGGTCACGGCGGGCGGGAAGCCGAAGTTGCCGTAATCCAGGGATAGAATCATCCCGCCGGAGATGGAACCGCCCTGGCCACCGGCCGCGCCGGCACCGCCGGCGCCCGCAGCGTCCACCTGCGCCAGGTTGTTCGTGAAGCGGCTTGAGCTGATTGAGAGATTGCCCGCGGCCCAGAT
Source organism: Planctomycetales bacterium (assembly GCA_027435495.1). Lineage (GTDB taxonomy): Bacteria > Planctomycetota > Planctomycetia > Isosphaerales > Isosphaeraceae > JAKAUH01. The sequence goes on along the minus strand of DAHZZC010000228.1, from coordinate 5,710 downwards.
AAGGCCGCCGCTGATGAAGCCGCCCGACCCGCCGGCGCCACCGGAACCGCCCGCGCCTGCCGGGAGGGTGATTGCCTGGTTTCCAGTGAAAGTGGTATTCGCAATCGACAGATTCTGCGGCGTCTCGATCGCGGCCCCCGAGACATTGCCACCCGATCCCCCGTCGCCACCGGGCCCCGCGTTGCCTCCGGCCCCGCCCTGGACGAGGTTGCCATGAAACTGGCTATCCGCGACATCGATCGTCGCCTCGACCCCGTATTCAAAGATGAATCCTCCCGCTGCGATCGCGCCGCCGATGGCGCCGGCACCATTGCCGTTGATTCCCGGGAAGTGGCCGGCTCCCTCGCCGTTGGCTCCGCTGCCGCCCTCGGCTGCGTTCCCCGTGAAGCTGTCGTTTGAGAAGGAGAACGACCCGCTGTAGAAGCCGCCGGCGACCGCACCACCCGACCCCCCGCCGCCGTTGCCGTTCGAGGAGTAGACCCCGCCCTTTCCGAAGCCGCCGTCCCCGCCCCGGGCCAGGTTACCCGAGAAGTCGCTGCCGGTGATCGACAGGGCGCCGTTCCCGAGGTAGATACCACCGCCGGCCGCCGAGCCACCGAGATCATTGATGGCCAGGTGGGGGTGAGGGTGCCCGAAGATGATCCTTAGCCCGCCCGTCCCCGAACCGCCCGAGCCCCCGTGTCCGCCGAGGGCCTGGTTGCCCTGGAACGTATCGCCGGAGAGATTCAGGCTCGTCCCATTGCCGTAGATCGCCCCGCCCTCGGCGTAGCCACCCTGGCCGTTGGGGGAATTCTGGCTGTTGCCTCCATTGGCGCCCGCGGCGCCCTGCGCCACGTCACCCACGAACGTGGTGCCAGTGGCCGTCAACGACCCATTGTTGATCACCGCCACTCCGCCGCCCTGCGCTCCATCGCCGGGGTTGGCGCCGATGGCCTGGTTATTGGCCACCACGTCGTTGGACAGCGTCAGCGACCCGCCCTGCACCAGCAGGCCGCCGCCCTCGGTGGACTTGCCCCCGCTGATCGTCAGGCCCGAGATGCTCACGTTCGCCGAGGGCGAGGTGATGTCGAAGACCCGGCTCTGCCCGCCCGCGTCGATGGCGAGCTTCGAGGCGTCGGGACCCTGAATGGTCAGACTCTGGCCAATCGTCAGCTCAGTGCCGTTGAGATCGATCGTGCCGTGCAGGTTGGGCGCGAAGTCGATCGTCGAACCGCTGGGGGCTGTGGCGATGATCGCGCGAAGCGTGCCACTGCCGCCGTTGTCGGCGGTGCTGGTGACGGTGAGGGTGCTCAGCACTAGCCGGCCCTCCAGCGCCTCGAGGTGCAGTGTCCGGCGACGCCGACGCAACGTCCTCCGGTTCGCGGAACGGGACTTCCACTGCGTAAGCAAACGATCGGTGTGGAACATGGAGAGATACCTCGGGTGAAGTCATGATCGGAGTAAGACTGGCCATTCGTTAGCCGGGTCGCCCTGGGTATTGCTCCCCAGCGCTCCCACAGATCCGGACGTGCGCGTCAAGACGCATCCGGCTCGTAATGTCACAGGTTCGCTGTCGCTCACACGATCCGTCCGCTCTCGGTGCCACACTCGGAGGTCCGATGCCCTCGGCGTGGTTCCGGCGTCCGGTCTGCGACGCGGCACCCTCTTCGCTCCTAAGGGTCCGTGAGGGCCCGTTCCCCGCTTCCTCGCTACTATCAGGCGCAGCGACTCTCTGACGTCCATGTGGAACATCAGGGCTTGGCGAATGTGCTGTCGCTCGGCGTCACTGCCTTGAAATCGATGTACTCGGTTGTTGTCACGTGTTTTCCATCCATATTCGCAAGCATCTTGCGTGCCATTGGGAAGCCATCGTAATTCTGGTAATCTTCGTAGAGGGTGACGTACACCTGGTCCTCGCCCTCGAATCGCTTGGTACGACTCTCCGTCTTGAGCAGCAGCCCGGAGTCCAGTGCGAAGAACCAGGTCTCCTCGGGCCCACCCACGAGCTTCATCCGCAGCCCGACCGCCGGGCGGCCCTCGACGGTCTCCTCGCCGATCGTGGTGAACTGACACGCTGGGTTCTTCTGCCGCGCCCGCAGGCGCAGGATCGACCGCGGACCCTGGTAGGGCAGGGTGTACTTCTTCATGGACTCCTGGATGGCACTGGGATAGGGCGTCACGTGATCGTTGAACTTGGACCAGCCCTGGTCGCCGTTGATCACCGTCAACGCTGTCGTTAACTTGCCACCGGAGATCATCTTCCTCTCCGAGCGATAGCGATCGGGGAGTTGCACGGCGGCTTCGAATTCCCAGGTCGCGGCGTTCGAGTAGATCGTCCGCTCCTTGAAGATGAATCCCTGAAGGCCGGCGAGTCTCTCCTCGCCGCCGTGGGCGCGGATCGCCTTATCGATGATCTGCTCGGGCCTGAGCTCCGCGGCCGGGGCCACAAGCCCCATCGCTCCCACCAGGACCGTGATGCCGACGGACAGAATGTTGGTCTTCATCCAAGGACTCTCCTGAATGCAACGAAATGAGAATGTTTCCGGAACCAGAGTCTGACGCCATTCGACGGACGTGGAGACGAAACCCGCCTTCGTTCTCGGTGATCCCAGGGCGGACCATCGCTCGAATCTCCTGGGCCAGCCATTCGTGTCAGAGCCGGAAATGCGGGGACGCATCACCAAAGTCCAGCGGTTTGATTTCCCGCCGATATGAGCCACGGCCCCGACGGAATTCGATCGGACGTGCGGATGTCATCCCACTGCCCTAGTAAGTGCAGGAACTCGCCGATCGTCTCGATTCGAGCCGCGATTTTTTTGGAGAAATGCTCTCCGGATTTTTATCAGCATCCTCTTGGTTACATCATGTTCGGCGCAAGAAGATTCTTCGCCTGTCCTAACGCACAGGAACGCGGGAAATGGGCACAAGGACGGCGTCGTCCGGTTGTCTCAGCGGGCGAAGGGATCCGTGGGGAAGGCGTCGTCGAGCATGAGTGCCTGGGCCTCACGCCAGGCGATGAGCAACGCCCAGAATTCCCAGTTGTTTACGCTCTCGGGCGAGCGATGTTCGAGATCGGAAAGGCCGCCGGGTACCTGGGAGCGGACGAAGCGATCGGCCCGGTCGAACCACGCCCTGGCCTCGTCGAGCCGGTCCTGATGCCAAAGCGCGATGGCCAACCAGGCGGCAGCCCGGGCCCGAGCCATCCCCTCCGGCTCGCGCGCGATGACTTCTCGGAAGGATGGCTCCGCCTGATTGGGAGCCCCGGCACGGACCAGGGCGGCTCCCAGGGCAAACAGAGCCCGGGTCCGCCGCCAGGTCGTGTCGTTGGCCGCCGTCAGGTGCGCAAGTGCGCGCCGCGCTATCCGGGCGCGAGTCTCAGCCTGGTCCGCCGGAATCGGCTCCAGGGCGGTGAAGTACGCGATGGCGACCTGGAATTCCTTGTCGGATCGCGACTCCAGACGCCTGAGCAACTCCTCGCAGAACTGGCGATAGCGGGCGTGGTCGCCGACGAGCACGAGCGAGAGGGCCCAATTCATTCCTCCCCAGTAGTCGTGGAACTCAGCCGGGGGCAGCTTTGAGAGACGCGTCAACCAGTGGGCGGCCCGGCGGAACTGGCCGTGTGTGGCAAGAAGGATGACAGCCCGTCCCAGAATTGTCTCATCACGCGGCGCCAGTACGACGGCACGGGCCAGATCGTCGTCGGCCTGCTCGATGAGACCGAGTTCGAGAAGGATCTGGGCCCGGGTCGAGAACTCCGAGGCCGATTCAAGACCGATCCGTGCTGCGTGATCGAGGTGTTCCCGCACGATTCGAGCCGCCTTCATTCCATACTTCGCGCGTAATCGGAAAGCGACCTCGAGGTGGCGGGCGACCGCGCGGCGGCGGGCCATCCGGATCCGGTCCGCGGGTTCCCCAGGGGTTTCCGGCGGGATCGACCACATGGCCAGCGAGCGATGCATATCGAAGCAGATTGCGAGAAGTCTTTGGCCGTCGGGACTGAAGCGAACCCGTGGATTGAACTCGTGGTTGCTGGAAACGAGCTGAGCACTGCCACGAAGCGTGAGCACTTCTTCGGCCGTCTCGGCATCCATCAGCTTGACCTGCCGGCGAGAAGCCACCGCCAGCCGCCGTCCGTCCGGACTGAATGCCAGGTCCCTGGCATCCAACGGGCCCTGCCGCGACTGCACCGTGCCCCGATCCGACTCAAGGTCCCAGATCAGGACCGTGCGATTCATGCCCGCCGCGGCTAGCCTCCTCGCGTCTCCGCTGAAACCAAGGGCCAGGCAACGATCGTCCGGGATCCGCCGGTGCATCTCCTCGCGACCGGTGGAGACCTCAACGACCGCCACAAACCCGACCGACGGAGAAGCCTTCGGGTCCGTCGTCCGGGCCCCAGCGATGGCCAGCCGCTTCCCGGCCGGGTCCAGCGCGAGGCGATCGATCGATTCGCCCTCGGCCTCTCGCCGATGGAGGACCTCGCCGGAGACGGCGTCCCAGACGATGATTTCGGTGCGAGATTCGGGCGCTCCCGACGATGCCACCGTGGCCGCTCGCTTCCCGTCGGGCGAGAGCGTGACGGATCGAATTTCCAGGGTGTGGCCGCGCAGCCTCATCGGTCTCAGGCCGTCCTCGATGTCCAGACAGACCGCCTCGCGTGGCGCATCGGCATCGATCGTGACGAGCCGCCTGCCCTCGGCGTCGAAGGCCGCCAACTCGGAGGGAACCCGCCAGGGGAGCGGATCGTCTCCGTATCGCTGCCGGAGCCGTTCGAACGAGCCCACCTCATTCTGGCTGACAAAACCGTCGCGCCGGAGGCCGCGAACCTCGCGTCCCTCCCGAGCGAAAGCAATCGCCTCGAACGGCGGCTCGTGACCGTTCCAGCCCCAATCGAACTCGGTTCCTCCCGTCTCCTCGTCGAAGGTCAGGTCCCAGACGCGGGCCGTCCCGTCCTGCGAGCCGGTGACGAGGCGGTCGCCGTCCGGACTGAACGCCAGGCTGGTCACGTTCTCGGTATGTCCGCGGATAACCCGGATCGTTTTTCCCCGGTCGAGGTCCCACAACCGGGCGGTGCGGTCGCGGCTCGCCGAGGCCAGTTGCTGTCCATCGAAACTGAAAGCCAGCCCTTCGACCGTGCCCTCGTGCCCGACGAGCGTCTGTCGGAGCCGGCCATCGGACAGATTCCAGAGACTGATGTAACCCGACATCGAACCGGCCGCGAGGGTCCGAGAGTCGGGGCTGATCGCCAGGCAGATGTAGTCCGCCGGCTGGTCGGGCCGAACCACCTCGGCGCCCGTGGCGGCATCCCAGACCCGCAGATAGCATGAGGCCGCCACTGGCGAGATCAGGGACGTCGTCGCCAGCCACTGGCCGTCCGGGCTGAAGACGGCTTTCAGGTATCCCAACGGCTCGGACGGAAGGACAACCGGGTGCGCTCCCGTGGTGATCTCCTCGATGGCGATCGTCCGATCCCTGGTCCAGGTCGTCAACCGCCGGCCGTCGGGCGAGAAGGCCAGCGGGCCGGAATCGACACCCCTGGCGACCGCAATTGTCCGGACGAGCCGGCCCGTCGAGACCTCGTGAAGGTGGATGGTGCCGTCGTGGCTCGAAGAGGCGAGGATTCGGCTGTCCGGGCTGAAAGCGATCCGGTGAACCAGGTGTCTGTGCTCGCGCAGAGTGTACACCGGCCGGCCGGTCCCGGCATCCCAGAGAATCACCGTACCGGGCACGACCT
>DAHZZC010000227.1 GCA_027435495.1 Planctomycetales bacterium | reverse complement strand
GTCGAGGGCCGTCGGGTCCCCTGGGAGCTCCTGGTCAAGGACGTCCCCGAGGACAAGCACAAGGACCTCGACTACCTGGTTGAACAGCTCGATTGGGAGAAGAACGTCGACCCCGAATTCAAGGCCCACAACTACCTGGAGCCGATCGTCCGGCGTGGGAATGCCGGCGAGGGCTATGTGGATAAGTGGGTCGTCTACGGACGGGTCGACGGCAAGCAGCTCTTCAGCGCCTGCGAGCTGACGATCCAGCCAGGCCGGTCGGTCACGCTGAAGGACCCCGGCGCCTATGGTTTGATCGTCGTGCAGGGGAGCGGGACGATCGGCAAGCTCTCGGTCGACAGCCCGAACTTCATCCGGTTCGGCGAAGTCACGCAGGACGAGGGCTTCGTCACGGCGAGGCGCGCCGGCGAGGGCGTTACGTTCCACAACACCGGCAGCGAGCCGTTCGTGAGCCTCCGCTACTTCGGCCCGGATGCTCATCCCGACCTGCCGCAGGTGGGCGACCACCGGAAGGCCCCGAAGGGTTGATTTGATGCCCGCGACCTCGACGTCCAGGCCGACATCCGCGACATCGAAGCGCCAGAGTGAAGTTCGGGAGGTCGCCGCGCCCGAGGCGGCGACCCCTCCCTTGCTCGTCGACGCGCTGGGCGATCAGCGGATCGTCATCCCGGACCTCTCGTGGGAGCAGTACGTCGCGATCAACGATGCGGTTGTGGAGCGTCCCGGCGTCTCGATGGTCTATTGCGACGGGAGACTGACGCTCTTGACCGAATCACGGAAGCACGGATGGGCTTCACGCCGGCTGCACACGTTCGTCGTCGCGATGGCGCGCGGTCTGGGGATGAAGTGGGAAGACGCCGGCTCCGCGACCTATCGGAGAGAGAAGAAGCGTGGCGGGGTCGAAGGTGATGAGACCTTCTACTTCGGGCCGAACGCGGAAATCATGAAAGGGTCGAAGGATATCGACCTCGACACGCAGCCGCCTCCCGACCTGGTGATCGAGATCGAGGTCAGCCATTCGGCCGACGATGCGGTCATCGTCTGGGGGCGGCTGAGAGTCCCTGAAGTCTGGCGTGTGGACCCGGCCAACGAGACCTGCTCGTTCTGGGTCCGAAGGCGCAACGGTTCGTACGCCCGGCAGGACCGGAGCCTGGCGTTCCCGATGCTTGCCCCGGCCGAGGTGATCGAGCAGCTTCGCCTGGCCGATGAGTTGGGTTCTTCGGACTGGGAGAAGCAGCTCGATCGATGGATCCGTAAGGTGATCGTTTCCAAGAAGCCGAAAGACGGCTCATGAGTCAAGCCCCCTCCGACACCGGTGATCTCTTCCTCTCGGCCATCGGGGATGACCTCGGCGACGGCCTGGCGGTCGAGTGGCCCGATGGCTCGGGAAACCCGGAATTCACCCATCCTCCTCGCGAGATCGAGTATTCCTGGAAAGTGGAACAATTCCTGGCGATCCCCGAGGTCCGCCGCGCCGAGCAGATTGTCCGGAACTACCTCATTGTGCCGAAAGAGAACGACTGACCCAGTGAATTCCTCCCTGAACCCCAGGTATCCACGATGAGCAAGAGCCATCCCAACACGTTCCCGAAGCTGCACAACGCGATGTGGCCCGGCCTGGTCGGCAAGGGGAGCCCCGGCGCCGAGCCGACCATCGACCTCGACACCATGCTCGACCTCACCGCCGCCGCCGAGGTCGACGGGATCAAGTTCGAGGGCGTTGACCTCTTCCTCTACGACCCGCACGTCAACATCGATATCTCCGATCGCGACCTGAAAGCGACCGCCGACAGAATCGCGGGCAAGGGTTTCGTGGTCGGTTCGGTCGTGGCGCCGGTCTGGTTCGACGGATCGGCGATGGGCGACGAGACCCAGCGGGCCAACTACCTGTCTGCGATCCGCAAGGCCTGCCGGATTGCCAGCAAGCTCCGCGAGTTCGGTGTCCGGCCTTATGGCGTGGTCCGGATCGATACCGCCAGCTCGCCGGCCGACTGGGCCAAGGACCCGCAGGGCAACCAGGCGAAGATTGCCGAGACCATCAAGGAGGCCGCGAAGATCGCCCGCGACCACGGCGAACGGCTCGCCGCCGAGGGCGAGATCTGCTGGGGCGGGATGCACTCGTGGCAGGCGATGGTCGACCTGCTCGAACGGGTCGGCGAGCCCGAAACGGTCGGCTTCCAGGCCGACATGGCGCACACGCTGCTTTACACCCTCGGCGAAAACGCCCCCGAGGACCGCATCCTTCCGCCCGACTTCGACTGGAACGACCAGGCGACCCTCGACTCGGCCCTGGAGAAGCTCACCGCCGCGCTCCGGCCCTGGACCATCGACTTCCACGTCGCA
>DAHZZC010000226.1 GCA_027435495.1 Planctomycetales bacterium | reverse complement strand
GAGCCTGGGGTCGGATCCGACGGTCGCCGAGGGGATCACCAACCTGCGGACCGTGTTCGACCTGCTGAGTGAGGCGGGTGTTTCGGCCGATCGGCTCGCGATCGACCTTGGCCTGGCTCGCGGTCTCGACTACTACACCGGGATCGTCTTCGAGACCACGGTGAAGGGTTGGGAGAAGTTCGGGAGCATCGCGTCGGGCGGACGGTACGACAACCTGGCGAGCCTCTTCACGCCGAGGCGGCTCCCCGGCGTCGGTGCGTCGATCGGCCTGGATCGCCTGCTCGCCCTGATGGACGAGGCTGGTTGGCTCGGGGCCTCGGGGACCGTCGCCCCGATTCTGGTGGCGCAGTTCCCCGGGACCAGTCGGAAGGTCGCCTTCGGGATGGCGGCGCGATTGCGGGCCGTCGGGATCGGCGCCGAGGTCTATCCCGACCCGATCCCGATCGGCAAGCAGATGGGGTACGGGTCGTCGAAGGGGCACAGGCTCGCGGTGATCGTCGGACCGGACGAGGAGGCGAAGCAGGTCTTCAACCTCCGGAACCTGGCGACCCGCCAGGAGGACCGCGGCCTCGCCTGGTCGGTGCTGGAGGACTCTGTGGAGAGCGCCTTGCAAGTGCTGGCTCAGCCGGGAGGCGGATCATGAAGCGGATCACGCCCGACCACGGTGAGCGCCCGATTGGGACCGTTCCGGGGACGCAGGACTGGCTCGTTGACGCGTCCGCCCGGCTCGATGAACTGGAGGCTCGGCTGCTCGACGGCTTCCGGGGTGCCGGGTATCGCCGCATTCGAACGCCGATCCTCGAATACACGGAACTGCACCAGCGCAAGAGCGGGGCGGGGATCGTCTCGAAGCTGTTTGAGGTCGACGGGGCTGGACCGGAGACGGTTGGCCTGCGTCCCGAGCTGACGGCGAGCATCGTCCGGGCGTTCGCCGAGGCGCCCGAGTGCCCTTCGCTCCCGTGGCGGGTCTGCATGTCGGGCCCGGTCTTCCGCCGCGAGAGCGAGCCCGGCGGCGACTCGCTCCGGCTCCGTGAGTTCACCCAGGTCGGTGTCGAGCTGATCGGCGCTGGGGGCCCCGAGGCCGACGCCGAGGTGATCGGCCTGGCCGACCGCTCGCTCGCCGAGGCGGGACTTCCGGGCGCGACGGTCCGGCTCGGGCATGTCGGTCTGATCGTCGAGATTCTGGGCGGGACCGGACTCCCCTCCGCCTCGGCCGCAGCGCTGATCGACGTACTGAGCGCCTCGGCGGCGGAGGGTGGACGGGTCGTGGCGCTGGAGTCGGCTCTCGACCGACTGGCCGGCTGGCTCCGCCCCGGTGAGGAGGCCGAGTCGATCCTCCCGGCCGTCCGCGACGACGACGAGACGGGCGTGGATCGCCTCTTCCGGCACCTGGTCCCCGACGTCACCGGTCGGCGATCGGGCCGTGAGATTGTCCACCGGATTCGGCGGAAGTGGGATCTCGGCCACTCGCTGGCCGAGACGCTGGGTCGGGTCCGCGACCAGGTCCATGCGCTTGGAGAGCTGCGAGGTCCGGCATCGGAAGTTCTCGGCCGGCTGGAAGGACCACTCGCCTCGGTCGCGCCCCGGTCCGCGGCCGGGCTGCACGAACTGGTCGACCACCTGGGCCGGGAAGGGATCGAGCCAGGCCGGATCGAGCTGGACCTCGGCTTCGGCCGCGGGATCGGCTTCTATTCCCAGATGATCTTCGAGCTGGTCGTGGCAACCGAGTCGGGCCCGGTCGAGGTCTGCGGCGGCGGCCGGTACGACGGCCTGGCGCAGGTACTCGGCAGCGACCGCGATGACCGCGGCGTCGGGTTTGCCTTCGGCCTCGAACGCCTCGCCGCCCTCGCCGTTCCGAGGAGATCCCGACCGTGAGCGTCACTCATTCGATCGACCCGATCCGCCTGGCGATCCCCTCGAAGGGCCATCTCTACGAGGGAATCGTCGACCTGCTCAAGACCGCCGGCTACAAGGTCCGGCGGGCGAGCGACCGGCAGTATGAGGCCACGATCGTCGGCCAGCCGAGGTTCCACGTTGTCTTCATGCGTCCGACCGACATCGTCACGCAGGTTCGCGAGGGCCGGTGCCACCTGGGCGTCACCGGCCTGGACGTCCACGCCGAGCACGCCGCCGAGCCGGGCGACTCGATCGTCGTCATCCCGGATCTCGGTTACGGCGGATGCCGGCTAGTTGTCGCCGTTCCCGAGAGCTGGATCGACGTGACTCACGTGATGGACCTGGTCGACCTGACGACCGAGTTCAAGCACGCGGGCAAGGCGTTCCGGATCTCGACCAAGTACCCCGCGCTGGTCCGGCAGCACTTCCGAAAGCTGGGTATTTATCACTACCAGTTGATCCCGTCCGATGGGGCGCTCGAGCTGCATCCGAGCCTCGGGATCGCCGACATCATCGTCGACCTGACCAGCTCGGGGACGACCCTGAAGGACAACCGGCTCCGCGAGATCGCGGGGGGGACCATTCTGGAGTCGGCCGCTTGTTTGATCGGTCACGCCCCCAGCCTCTCGGAGCTCTCCGCCGAGGGCGAGAGCGGTCCGCTGGCGCTGATTCTCGACGCGATCGATGGCGTTCGAGGTACGGAAGGCTGGCTGCACCTGGAAGTGGTCGGCGGACCGACGGCCACCGGATCGCGAGCCGCGGCGCAGGTCGCCGACCACCTGCGCGACCAGGGCGGCACGCACATTGCCCGGGGCGAGGTCTGGGACGACCGAGGCGCCCCCGGCTGGCGAGTGACGGCCCTCCTGCCAGCGCGCCGACTCACCGCCTGCCAGCGGGCGCTTTTTCACCTCGGCGCCAGCCGGGTCGTCGGCCTTCGACCGCAGATCGTCTTCGACCGCGACGCACCTTCCACCTTCGACGAACTCGGCCGACGCCTGGGATGAAGGACCAAGGACCGACGAGATCCACCATGAGCCAACCTTCCTGGATCCCCGACCCCGGCCCCGACGATCAGGTGATCGCCGAGACCTGGCTGTTCCGCCTGCATCGTCGACGATTCCGGTCGGTACGGACGGGCCACGCGCACGACTACTACATCACCGACCTGGCCGATGGCGTCCACGTGATCGCCGTGACGCCGGACGACGAGGTGGTGATGGTCCGCCAGTTCCGGGCCGGTTCGGGTCGGGAGAGCCTGGAGACGCCCGGCGGCCTGCTCGACCCGGGCGAGGACCCAGGCGAGGCGGGAGTCCGAGAGCTTCGGGAGGAGACCGGCTACGCCGGCGATCCTCCGGTGATGATGGGTGTCCTCCGGCCCAACCCCGCGCTGCTCTCGATGGCGATCTCCACGGTCGTGATCACCGGGGCGCGGCCGGTTGCCCAGCCGAAGCCCGACGTTGGCGAGGAGCTCGCGATTGTGCTGGTTCCGGCACGCGAGGTCGCTGGGATGATCCGGGATGGCCGGATCGATCACGCCGTCTGCGTCGCCGGGCTGCTGCTCTGGCTTTCGGACCGCGATGGGGAGGCCCAGCGATGACCCTCCCCATCCGGCCGACGAGCGACCGCGAAGAGCGAGGTTCCGACGTCCAGCCGCCCCTCGATCGCACGCCGGCGCTCGATGGCAAACGCCAGCCGGGCGACCGCGACGGCCGGCCAGGGGGGTAATTCGAGGTAGCGACGATACCCCTCCGCGGGCGAATCGCCGGGCCGGGTTCTTGGCCGGGATCGCTGACGTCGGAGCGTCGGGACCAACCAACGCCCCCACCAGAAGAGTCGCTCCAGGTCCAGTCCCGATTCCTCGAAGGCGGCTTTCAGATCGTCCGGCAGGTAGCGACGTCGATGCCCCTGGATCTCGTCGAACTCGCCGAAGAGGTCGGGCAGGGCGGGCACGCTGACGATCACCCGGCCGCCGGGCCGGGCGAGCGTCCCGAGCCTGCGGACCGCGGCCCGATCGTCGTCGAGGTGCTCGATCACGTCGAGGGCGAGGACGGCATCATACCCCGAGTCGCGAGGCGGAAGTGGACGGGCCAGATCGGCCTCGATCAGGCGCCGGCCGGGCCGGTCGATCGCCTGGAGCGTGAGCCTCGATATGTCCAGTCCGGCCGCCTGGAACCCGCTCGATTCGAGCGCCTCCAGGGTGACGCCCCATCCGCATCCGGCGTCCAGCACCCGGGACGGCGGCTTCAAACCAAGGTCGTGCAGCAGGTCGATTGTCAGCAGGGCGCGAGCCCGCCACCAGGGATGACGACGGATCATCGCCCCCAGGCCGACGAGGATCTCCTCCGGCATGTGCTCCCCGGCATGACCCCTCGTCCATTGCTCGATCATCGCTCGCGCGTCCACGTTCGCGTCGCGACGTGCGGCCCGGGCGCCGGCCCCTCATGGCCTGCCTCGGCGCGCGTCCTCCGCTCTTGAATGATATAGGTCGGTCGTCCCTTCACTTCCAGGAAGATCAACCGAATATACTCGCCGATGATGCCGAGACTGAACAACTGCACCGAGGCCAGGAACAGCACCACCACGATCGTGCTGGCCCATCCCTGGGGCGCCGAGTGTCGGAACCAGGCATCTACCAGGACCCAGCCGAGCAGCCCGAACGCCGTCATGATCGTCGCGAGTCCGAGCCGGGTCACCAACCGGAGAGGGTAGCCGCTGAAGCTCACCAGCCCGTCGATCGCCAGCTCGATCAGGGCACCCAGGTCGTACTTCGACGATCCCGCCCCGCGCGCCGATCGGTCGTAGGGCAGGCCGATCTGTCGGAAGCCGACGAAGGTGCGCAACCCCCTGAGGAACCGCATCCGCTCCGGCAAGAACCGGATCACCTCCACCACTCTTCGATCCATCAGGCCGAAGTCGCCGCTATCCAGTGGGATGTCCAGGTCGCTAATCGCGTTCCAGAGCCGGTAGAATCCGGCGTATCCGAGCCGCTTGAGGAGGCCCTCCTTGCGATGCCGGCGCACACCGTACACGACGTCGTAGCCCTGCTGCCAGACGCCGACCAGGAGCGGGACCACCTCGGGCGGGTCCTGGAGATCGCCGTCCATCAGGACGACGGCGCGGCCCGTCGCGCGGTCGATCCCCGCCGAGACCGCGGCCTGGTGGCCGAAGTTCCGGCTCAGGTGGATCGCGACCACCCGGTTGTCGGCATCGGCGATCGCGTCGATCCGATCGGCGGTTGCGTCGGTGCTGCCGTCGTCGACCATCAGGATCTCGATCGAGACCCCGGCGGCCTCCATCGCCGCGGTCAGCCGGCGGTAGAGTTCGTCGACCGTCTCCTGCTCGTCGCGCATCGGGACGACGATGCTCACCGTGGGACCGGTTTCGGTCGTCGCGAGGGGACCGGGCATGGCGATGGGACCCGAGGGCCGTCGGGATGGATGGGGCGGCCGGCAATCTAGCCCGATCCGACCAGCGCGGGAAGCTCAATCTCCGACGATCGCGCCCGGATGTACACCAGCCGGTTCCCCGATTTCCCCGAGACCTGAGCCGCGCCGGTCTGTCGAAGGCAGTAGGCAACCCGCTGCGCGAACCATCGAGGACGCTCGATCCGATCGGCCAGGTCGAACGTGGTGAACGGTCCGCCGCCATCACAGCCATCGGGGAGGAGTGTCCAGAGGTCCTCAGCGCGGGCGAGCAAGGCCGACGGCCCGATCGACTCCAGCCGGCGATCGGCGACCGTGTACCCGGGCCGCCGCCGGCGCGGGAGGCGGATCTCGTCGATCGTCACGCCGAGGACCTCGATCTCGAGGTTCGCGTGCGGGAAAACCTGCACGACGCCGATCAGGTCGTCGAAGACGTCGAGCATCGCGCCCCGGCGAGGGCTCGATCGCGCCGAGAGGTCAGGACCATCGGCACGGGCACGACGGACCACCCGCCGGCGCAGGACCACCGGCTTGACGACCCGGACCCGATGCCCGGGCAAGAGCCGGCGCAGCTTTCCCCGGAGCGGACCGAGCGGGCCGGACTGCACCTCGATCAACCGCCCCTCGTCGTCCACGGCGTCAATTCGGTAGCCTTCCAGGGCGACCTCGGGACGCCCGCCGGCCGCATAGTGCTCCTTGAGCGACCGGTGCAGGCTGGTCTCCACGCGAACCGCCCTCCGTCAGCCGCCCGAGCCGATCGGTTCGACGCCGAGGTCACGGATCGTCAGCAGCGACTCGAACCGAAGTCCCCGCGCCTCGAAGGCCGCCGCCGCCCCTTCGAGCCGATCGAGGACCACGATGACCACCGCGACTCGACATCCGATCGCCTCGACCGCCTCGACCGCCTGGATCGAGGATCCGCCCGTCGTTGAGACGTCGTCGAGAATCGCGACGGTGGCCCCGGGTTCAAGGGGGCCCTCCACCCGGTTTCCGGTCCCGTGCGCCTTGGCTTCCTTCCGGACCAGGAACCCTCGGAGGTCGTCCCGGCCGGATGCCCCCGCCAGGGCGAGCGTCGCCCCGACGATCGGGTCGGCCCCCATCGTCAAACCACCCACGGCGACGACCTCCGGATACCCGGCGAGCCGCTCCAGGACTCCAGCCCCGATCACCGCGGCCCCCGCCGCCGAGAGCGTCACCTTCCGGCCGTCGACGTAGTAGTGCGACGTTCGACCGCTCGCCAGGGTGAATGTCCCTGTCCGAAGCGAGTCTCGCTTCAGCAGGGCGACCAGTCGCTCCCGGTCGTAGCCGACTCCCTTCGCATCCATCGTCCATACTCCCCTTGAGTTCCTACCGCGAGCACCGTTCGTCGAAACGCCCAACCTACCAGAGGGCCGGTGAGGTCGGAAGGCGGGAGATCGACCGGCACAGGGCCGTCTCCCTCTCGGACCGCCCGGGAAACCGCCCTGTCGATCCGCAAATCGTCCCAGACGGGCGAGGAGAATCGTCCAAATCGTTCAAGCGATGGACGATTGCGGCGGTCTGGCCTCGACGTCCCGCTCGCGGATTCGCGGCAATCTCCTGGGAAAATCAGCAAATTTGGGAGATTACCACTTCCCCGGCGCGGTTTCGGGGCCTATGATGAAATCGTTCAAACCGTCCACGGAGTCCATGGATGATCTCGGCCGAACCCTATTTGAAGACGCAGCGTGTCGCCCAGGCTCTGGGCGTGAGTGTGAGTACGATCAAGCGATGGGTGGATTCGGGGATGATCCAGGCGGCCCGGACGGTCGGGAAGCATCGGCTGATTCCGTTCTCGGAAGCCCTCCGCCTGGCGCGGGAGCAGGGGTTTCCCGAGGCGAATCTGGTCATGCTCTCGGGGCTGGCGAGTCGCCCCGGTGAGAGGGAGGCGGGTTTCGGATCGCCGGTCGATGTCCTGGAGCGGATGCTCCGCGATGGGAGGAGGACGGAGGCCCGATCCTTTCTCCACGCTTACTTCCATTCGGGGGCAGGTGCGGTCGGCCTGGCCGACGATCTGATCCGGCCAGTCATGGAGCGGATTGGGCACGGCTGGATGGCGGGTTCGCTGGATGTCTATCAGGAGCATGAGGCGACGGAGACGGTGACCTCGGCCTTGAGGGAACTGGTGACCCGGCATGGACCCGGGCGGCCGGATGGTCCGCTGGCGCTGGGAGCGGCGACCGAGGGCGACCCGTACGTGCTTCCCGGCCTGCTTGGCGAGCTGGTGCTCCTGGAGCTTGGCTGGCGGGTCCGAAACCTTGGGATCAACTTGCCGCTACGATCGCTGGCTGTCGCCACGCTCAAACATCGTCCGAAGCTGATCTTCATCTCGGCTGGCTACATTCGGGACGAGGACCAGTTCGTCAAGGAGTATCGGTCGTTCCACGAGAGTGCGGCCGCGGTCGGGGCCGCGGTGATCGTTGGGGGTCAGGGCCTGGGCCCGGCGCTTCGCTCTCGCCTTCTGTTCGCCGGCCACGGCGACCGGATGGCGCATCTCGCCGAGTTTGCCCGGCGGTTCTCCCCGCTCGCGGAGTCTCCCACGTTGGGAGATGCGGGGCTTTGATGGTTTCCCGTCATGGATCGACGCGGTACGAGTCACCCCCGATTGGGGGATGGTGAAAGGGGAGAGGATGGCTACCAGGCGTGCGGCTCCGGAACTGACGCGATTTCTGCACCTCGATGGCTCTCAGACGGAGGTTCTCGGCCTGAACATCGAACGAGCCCTGCTCCAGGAGATGGCCGAATGCAAACGGAAGCTGGCCGAAGCTCTGGAGAACCTCGGAGGCCAGGAGGCTCCTCGGGCGGGTGACGACCCGCAAGCCCTGGCTCAGTTCATTGCCGACTCGTTCTGTCGGGGGTGTCCCGATCACGCTCTCCTGGGTGCCGTCCATCGCCGGTATCACGAGATCCGAACCCAGCTCGCTCTGGCGAACATGAAGCTGGTCGCCCATGTGGCCAAGCGGTTCCGGGACCGCGGCATTCCCTATTCGGACCTGCTTCAGGAGGGTTTCTGCGGACTCCTCGAGGCGATCGATCGCTTTGACCTCTCGCACCAGACCAAGTTGGCGACCTACGCCACCTGGTGGATTCGGCAGGCGATGCAGCGAGCCGTCGCCTCGGGTGCGTATCCGGTCCGCCTGACGCCTCGACATCTCCGACAACTCGCTCAGGACCAGGAGCAGAAGGAGCGAGCGAAGCCGGTCGAGACCGAGAGTCGGGCCGAAGAGACCTCGACGACGGACATTATCCATTACATCCACGCGGCAACCCGCCCGGCCATCTCGCTGGACGCCAGCCGGAGCGGAGGGGCTGGGTTTAACCTGCTCCAGACGATCAGCGATCCGGAGAGCGACCCCACCTCACAGATCGACACCGATGAGACGGTCGGCCGGCTGATGGAGGTCCTCCGTCCTCGGGAGCAGGAGGTTCTCTCGCTTCGGTTCGGGCTCGGTGGTCGCGAGCGGCTCTCGCTGAGCCAGGTGGGCCGGATCCTCGAAGTCTCGAAGGAGCGTGTCCGGCAGATCGAGGATCGGGCCCTCGAAAAGCTCCGTGCCCGGGCCGAGGAGCAGAAGCTCGGCGAACAGATCTCGCTGTTTGATTAAGCTCGCCTTGATAGACGAGGGCTCGATATCGGGAGGAAGAGGTTCCAGGCCGCTGGAAGAACTCAAGCCGGGATGCCGATGGGCCGAACCTGATCAGGGCGAGTCCCCTGGGCGGGCTTCGCAATCGATTTCCCGGAGGACTGGGCGGCGATGGAGCGACCGAATCGGGAGCCGGATGCTGTCGGCCCCTTCCTGTACTATCTGATGGGGGAATGCGGTGTTTCGCCCCATACTCTCGCGGCTTATCGCTCGGACCTGATGCGGTTCGTCCGGTGGCGGCGGGCGAACGCCCCCGGTCCAATCACCGGGCTAGACGTCACAAAGATGACTGGATATGTGGACACGATGAATGCGTCCGGTCTGTCGCCCAGCACCATTTGCCGGCATCTGGCGAGCCTTTCGACGTACTTTCGCTTCCTCATTCTGGAAGGGCACCTGAGCGACAATCTCGCCCGACTGCTGGTGGCGCCCGCAATCTGGGACCGGCTGCCGACGGTTCTCGGCCCGGCTGCGGTTAGCCGGCTGCTGGAGACCCCCGACACGGGGACTCGACTTGGCCGCCGTGACCGAGCGGCGCTTGAGACGCTCTATGCGACGGGATGCCGGGCCTCGGAAGTTGCCGGGCTTCGTCCGGCGGACCTCGACCTGGTAACCGGCCTGGTCCGTTGCGTCGGCAAGGGGAACAAGGAACGGCGGGTCCCTCTGGGTTCCCGGTCGATCCAGGCCATCGAGGACTACCTCCAGCGAGACCGGCCCGCGATGGTTGCCCGACGTCCCGAGACCACGACGGTCTTCGTGTCGAGGTCAGGCCGGCCGATCACGCGGATTGGCCTCTGGTCGATTGTGAAAAAAGCCGCCCGGGCGGCTGGATTGGCGGATTCGATCAGTCCGCACACGCTCCGGCACAGCTTCGCCACCCACCTCCTCGCTGGAGGTGCGGATCTTCGGGCGGTTCAGGAGATGCTGGGACATGCCTCCATCGCCACGACCCAGATTTATACGCGGGTCGAGTTGAGCCGGCTCCAGCAGGTACATGCGCGGTTTCATCCGCGGTCTCAGGCGTCGCGGTCCGGTGGCGACCCCGGCCCATTGCCGGCGAATCGCTCCTCCAGTTTGCCGCGGACGAACGAACGATAGCCGGCGGGGTCGGTTCCCTTGGGGCTGGCGATCCCGATCCCCTGACACTGGTCGACCGGGACCAGCCGGACGATCTTCCGATCCTGGTCGGCTAGCAACGCGACCCGAATCGTGCCGACCTGTGCGGTCTCCTCCCAGTGGCATCGGTAGGCGGTGCCATCGGGGAGGTAAAGCATCACCTCGGGGAGCCCGGCATCCCGTAGCCCGGACCAGATTTGCGTGATGAGGTCGTTCATGAGAGCTCGCGGGCGGGCTCGATCCCTCGTCGTCCTCCTCGGACGGAACGGGAATCGAGACGGCCGGAATCGTCCTTCTGCTTGCGAGACCGGATATCGAGCTCGTCGAGTTCCTTGCGTTTCTGGATCCCGAAAGCGCGATCCTGGGCGTGGTGGGAATGCTGCGCGTAATCGTCGTAGCGCTTCAATACGTCGCGGGCTCGGGCGAGCTCGGCCCTGGCCCCTGGAAGATCGGGTCGGCCCGAGAGAAGCACCTCGATTCGCTTCATCGACGCCACCAGCCGGATTCGGTGGAACGTCACCTGTTCGTTGGTCACTCGCGAGTGGCTTAAGAGATACTTGATGCTGGCGTCGAGGTCGGCATCGGCGAGGGCGAGGTCGCGGAGAGACAGGTCGAGGCCTTTCGGCCGCTCTTGCTCGGCCCGCATGATGTAGGCCCGAGCCCGAAGCCACCGCCACCGGTTGGCCTTCACGTCCAGCGACTCCAGGTGGAGCAGGGAATCCCGGTGTTGCTGGGCCTCTCGATCGAGCGAGAGCAGGGCGCGGCTCGCCAGGGCGATCACGTCATCGTAGCGGCGCAGTTCCTGGTCGGCCGTGGCGAGGTCGAAGTGGAATTCGAGGGATTGGGGATTGACCCCCAGCGCAATCGTCGCGGCCCACCTTGCCAATCGGTTCTGGTCATCCAGGGCTCGGCCCGGGATGTCCTCGGCCAGGCCATCCTTTTCGATCCGGGAGACGACCTGGAAGCGATGGTCGATGAAGTTCCGGAGCCGGGTGAGGAGGCGGGGATCGTGCGGGCTCCAGTCGACGAGTTCCTGGAGAGCCTCGGGGCGATCGATTGTGGGTAAGATCGACTCATCGCTGTCGCGCTCGTGGCCTTCCGCATCGTAGGAGAAGCCGAGATAGGCTCTGGGAAGGCCGGAGTCGGGATAGAGAGCGACGAGCCGACGGAGAATTTCCTGACTGGCCTTATGGTTGTGTCGATCGAGGAGGGTGATGGCCGAGCGGAGGTCGATCGAGTCGGCGATGGAGACCACGGGACGGTCGGGCCTCGTCCATCGATAGCCGAGGGCGACGGTGGCGAGGATTGTGGCGAGCGTCGCCGCGATCGCCAGGCGTGACCGATTCCGGATCGCCCAGTTGGCAAGTTTCTCGGGGTGGGAGGGATTGACCGCGTGTCGGAGCGGTTCTCTCCGGAGAAAACGGCCGAGGTCCTGGGCCAGAGCCCCCGCATCGGGGTAACGCTCCTCGACGGGAACCTTCAAGCAAGAACCAACAATCGCCTCCAGAGCGTGCGGGATCGCCGGGTTGGAACGACGGACGGAGACGTCCAGCATGGGTCGGCGATCGAGCAAGACCCGCATCGCCCGGGCGGGCGCCAGGGTTTCGGCCGGGATGTCCGGGGCCTGACCGGTCAGCAACTCGCGAAGGACCAGGCCGAGGGAATAGATGTCCGCCCGGGCACCCACCCGGCCCCAATGGTCCGGGTTGAGGAACGCCTCGATCTGCTCGGGCGCCATGTAAGGGAGAGTCCCACCGTGCATGGCGGCCTGGGCCTGGGCCGCGGAGTGGGGAGACTCGGCCAGGTTGAAGTCGAGGAGCTGCGGCCCGTACTGGAGAGTCAGCAGAACGTTGGCCGGCTTGACGTCGCGGTGGAAGGTCTGGTGGAGATGGGCGTAATGCAGGGCACTGGCGATCACCTTCACGACCCAGGCAACGCCCTGAGCGTAGGTCCCTCGGACGGGGAATCCCTCCCATCCGTCCCCCTTCGGACCGGAGAGGGGGGCGTCGGATGCTGGGCCTTCGCAACCGGGCTCGGCGGGCGCCGGGTCCATCAAGACTCGCCAGAGGGCCAGCGCATCGCGGGGCCGGGAGGCCGGGGCGACCCGGCGGATGACCTCGTCGAGCGGAAGGCCAGGGCGGTAGGGCATGGAGA
>DAHZZC010000225.1 GCA_027435495.1 Planctomycetales bacterium | reverse complement strand
GTCGACGCCTTCCAGCACTGGATCTACAACCACCCCGGCCACTCGCGCGACGAGCGGCGAGCCGCCTGGCGCGAGCTTCTGCAGCGATTCGGCGGCGCGGTGGACTGGTCGGGATACGAGGAGTCACGCGATCACTCCTGGCACCGACAGCTCCACATCTTCTTGTATCCGTTCTACTACATCGAATACGGGATCGCGCAGCTTGGCGCCTTGCAGATCTGGCAGCGATCGCTGACGGATCGCGCGGGAGCGGTCGGAGCCTACAAGAAGGCGCTGGCGCTGGGGGGTTCTCGGCCGTTGCCGGAGCTTTTCGAGGCCGCCGGCACGCGGTTCGACTTCGGTGACGAGCTGATCGCCTCGCTGATGAAGACCGTCCGCACCGAGCTGGACAAGCTGGAGCCTTGAGGGGGGAGTCGCATGAGCCGGGAATATGATGTCGTGATCGAGCGGGACGCGGAAGGCTATTTCGTCGCCTCCGTGCCGGCCCTGCCAGGCTGCCATACCCAGGCCCGCTCGCTGGACGAACTCTCCGAGCGGATCAAGGAGGCAATCGAGCTGTACCTGGAGGTCATCGACGAGGCGCCCGAACCGCTCGACTTCATCGGGATCCAGCGGGTCACGGTCGCGCCATGAGCAAGCTGCCGGCCTTGACGGGAAGGGAGATCGTGGAGGCGCTGGAATCCACCGGCTTCACGGTCATCCGGACCCGAGCCAGCCACAACTTCCCGGGGCATCCCGACGGCCGGACGACGGTCGTCCCCGTCCATGCAGGCGAGACAATCGGCCCGGGCCTCCTGAGCAAGATCCTGCGCGACTGCGGGCTGACCCGCGACGAGTTCGTCTCGCTACTCTGACAGAAGCTTGCGGCCCGTTCCCTCCCTCCGCGCCGGGCGGTACTCGGAGGAGCCGAAGATCCAGCGAGCGAGTGTCCCGGAGGGCAGTCCCGGGCGGAGGAATCGGGCCGGGCGGTCGAGGTCCTGGAGGACCCCCTGCGCGGCGAGGTATCCGCTCCGGACGGCACCTTCCATCGTGGCCGGCCATCCGGTGTCGGTCCAGTCGCCGGCCAGGAAGAGGCCATCGATCGGGGTCCGCTGCGGCGGGCGGATCGACTCGACCCCAGGCCGGACCGCGAACGTCGCGCCGTGCTCGGTCACGACCCACCATCGCAGGAGCGTCGCGGCGCGGGCCTCGGGCCAGATCGCGCCCAGCTCGTCGAGCACCCGATCGCGGATCGCGACCTTGTCGAGCGGCAGCAGGTCGTACGAGGCGCTAATGACCAGTTGGAGGTACTGACCGCCTCCCTCGGCCGCCGATCGGCCCTGAATCGCCGTGTGGTTGAAGACCCACTGGATCAGCCGACCCGGCGTGACCACGTGGTCGAACGGGCAGACCGGCCGGTCGAACCACAGATGCACGCCCGTGATCGGTGAAGACTCCATCTTTTCCAGACCCGAGAGCGCCGGCATCCGGTCGCGGAAGTCGGGCGGGATCATCGCGCCGGCGCGGTCGAACGGGACGGCCGCAATCACGAAATCGGCCGCGATCGGCTCGCCCGTCCGGAGGACCACGCCGCCGAGGGCGCCGTCGTCGTCGGTCTCGATCGAGCGGACGCCGGTCGTCAGCCGGACCTCGACCTCGTGGATGTCCAGCCAGCGCTCCAGGCGTCGGCCGTAAAGCTCGCCGAGCGGGGCCGTCGGCAGTTCGAGCTGGAACCCGGCCCGGTTGCGGAGGAATCCGTCGAGGAAGACCTTGCGCGCGTGGCCGACGTCCATCTGATCCAGCCGCTCGTTGAGCGCGGAGACCAGCACCGGGCCCCAGAACATCTCGATCGCGCGCTCGGTCTGATGATGGCGGCGGAGCCAGTCGAGGAGCGATTCGCCCGGCTGGTCGGCGCGATCGAACGCGAGCCCCGCCAGCCCGCGAGCCACGGCGAGCTTGTCCTCGAAGGCGAGAAATCGGGCCTTCAGGAAGCTGCCGGTCAGGTGCAGCGGCGCCGGACCAAATCCCGCGCGGAACCGGGACGTCCGCCCCTCGGGGTCGAGGAAGACCAGCTCAGGCTCCCGGCGGAAGAGGTCGCTGATGCCGACTCGCCGGCAGAAGTCGGCGAGGTTGGTACAGCAGGCCATGCTGACGTGTTGACAGTTGTCGACGAGTTCGCCGGTGGCCGGGTCGACGAACGAGCTGGCTCGGCCGCCGAGCCGGGGGCGGCTTTCGAGGAGCGTGATCCGGAGGCCGCGATCGACCAGGCAGGAGGCGGCGGCCAGCCCCGCCAGCCCGCCGCCGACGATCACGACCCGAGGTGGAGGAGGACGGTGGACTCTCGACATCGTTCTCGTGGGGTGGGGCTCGTCGTCGATCCCGGGGAGCGCCTTCAACGGGACCAGTCCTCGACCTGCAATCCGGGAACCTTTCGGGAATCCCAAAGGTTGGCCGAGATCAGGGTCGCGTCGTGGACGAAGGTGATGGCCGCGATCCTAAGATCCATCGACCCGACACGGAGATTCAAGCGGCAGAGCCTCTGGAATTCCGATGAGGCGAACTCGTCAAAATCGAGGAGAGGGATTCGATGGAAATCCTCCAGGCTTCGTCGCAAATGGAAGTAGGCCGCGACCTCCTGGCGGGGATCCTTCGCGTTGGCGACGCTTTTCAGACACCCTCGCGTCTGCTCCTCGTAGGTGATGATTGTGGTCACAACCGGCCGGGGACCGGCCGAGGAAAGCCGGGCCAGGATTCGCTTTGCGGCGTCGGACTCGGGAAACTGGATCAGACTAACATGGTCCGTGTCAAGAATGAACATCTTCGGTCTTTGCCTTCCGCCGCGGGGACCTGGGTCGGAATGACTCCCGCCACTCCCGGCCAAGCCGCACGGCTTCCTCGAAGGCTTCCGGAGCGTCGGCATGACGAGCGGCGATCTTTTGCCACCACGGCCCATCCGCGACCTGGAGTCGCCCCAGTTCCTTCCTCAACCAGGCAACCTGGGCTTCCAGGATGCGAATCCTACGATGGAGTTCGGGCTTCGTCAGCTTCGAGAGTTCCGCATCCATCTCGGTCGGCGGGCCACTCTCGGGCGCGCCATTGGCAGGCTTCAGCGGTGTCTTCTTCGCGACCATGACCTCTCTCCGTATCAGGGGACCGATCGATCTGCGTTGCGATCGCGGCTGGGCTCTTCCATTTTACCGGCGATCGCCCGGATCGCGATGGCGAGCTTGCGCCGGGCGGGGAGCGAGATCCGGCCGTCGAGGACGTTGTAATCGCGCCGGACGATCTCGTCGAGCAGCGATCGGTAGATCCCGACGATCGCCCGAAGCACCGGTCGACCCACCGGGTTGACCATCGGGACCAGCCGACGCGCCTCCTCGTAGAGCTGGTACGCCCGGTTGGCCTCAAAGGCCAGCAGCTCACGGACCCGATCGCCCGGCGGGCCGCATTTCGAGAGATCGTCCGGCCCGACGCCAAACCGCGCCAGGTCCTCGCGTGGGAGGTAGATCCGGCCGGAGCGGGCGTCGTCGCGGACGTCGCGGACGATGTTCGTCAGTTGCAGGGCGAGGCCGCAATGCTCGGCGAGCCGCTCGGCCTCGCCATTGTCCGATCGATAACCCCAGATGCAAAGGCAACAGAGCCCGACCACGGAGGCGACGTGGTAGCAGTAGTCGGTCAGCTCGTGGAAGGTCGCGAAGCCGATGGGTTCGAGGTCCATCGAGACGCCCTCGATCACCTCGTGGAGCAGGCGGGACGGGATGGCGTGGCGGGCGACGGTATCGGCCAGCGCGGGGAAGCCGGGCCACGAACCGGGCGGGATCGAGCCGTTGAGCGCGGCATCGAGGGCGCGGCCCCACTCTTGCAGCGCCTGGGCCTTTTGTTCGGATGGGCCGGGCTCGTCGGCGAGGTCGTCGGTGTGGCGGAGGTAGGCGTAGAGCGCGCACATCGACCGACGGCGGTCGGGAGGGAGCAAGAGGAACGCATAATAGAAATTTTTCGCCTCGCGTCGCGAGAGCGAGGCGCAGAATCGGTAGCTTTCGCGGAGCGCCCGGGGATCGATGGTCGTCACGGGGCGATCTCCGGTCTCGGCGGCCCGCTGAGGCCCTCTCGGATCCGGGCCACGGTCATCGAGGTGGCGGCGCGGGCGAGCAGACGGGCCTTCGTCCATTTCGAGAGCGAGGGCCGGGCGGTCAGCACATCGAAGCCGATCGCCTCGATCTGGTCGAGGATCGCCGTTCCGCCGCGGGAGAAGAGATCCACGTCGACCGCGAGTTCTCTCGGCATTTTCGGCACCAGCGCCCGGCCCTCGGCGAAGAGCTGGCGAGCCCGATTGACCTCGAACCGCATCAGCGCCGCGAACTCGGGCGTGAACCGGAGCCCGCGGAGCGAGGGATCATCGACGCCAAACCACTCGCGGTCCTCGCGCGGCAGGTAGATCCGCCCGATCGCCAGGTCGCGCGCGACGTCCTGCCAGAAATTCGCCAGTTGGAGCGCCGTGCAGGTCGCGTCGGAGAGGCGAGCGTTCTCGGCTTCATATGCCCCGGCGACGTGCAGGACCAGGTGCCCGACCGGGTTCGCCGACCGCGTGCAGTAGTCGAGCAACTGATCGTAGGTCTCGTATTCGTGGATCGATTGATCCTGCTCGAAGGCCGAGATCAGCGCCTCGAAGGGGGCGACCGGGATGTCGTACTGCTCGACGGTCTCGCGGAGGGCGATCATCACGGGGTGGCGAGGTCGGCCGTCGTAGCAGGCGCGGAGTTCATCGCGCCACCAGGCGAGGAGTTCGAGCGATCGGTGCGGGTCGCCGATCTCATCGCCAAGGTCGTCGGACCACCGGCAGAAGGCGTAGATGCTCCGGAACGCGGGCCGGTGGCGTGGGGGCGTTAGGCGGGTGACGACGCTGAAGTTTTCGTAGTGAGTCGCCGTGAGCCGGGCGCAGTAGTCGAGCGCCTCGTTGCGGGAGGGCCGCTCCGAGGATTCGGGACCAAACCGGCTCAGATCGTCCGCGAAGGCCATGCTCCGAATCGTCCGACGGGCCAGGGGCAGGGGATTCGATTCCCGGTCGCACACCGGGGCTGGACGATTCTACTCGCCGAGGCGGGGAAACGTAAGCCGACAGCCGCGCCCGACGATTGACGAGCCCCGACCGTACCGGCACAATCGACCCGCATCGTGACGATCTCTCCCACCGACCCGCATCTGAGGACACACCCGATGATCCGACCGCGATATCGCCGCGCGATGGCCCTCTCGTCGGCCCTGATCCTGGGCCTCGCCTGGCAGGCCCCCGCGCAGGAGTCGAAGGGCTTCCGACCGCTCTTTAACGGCAAGGACCTCACCGGTTGGGTGAAGCCTGACGTCCCGGGCCTCTTCACCGTCGAGGACGGCCAGATCGTCGGCCGGACGGGCACCGAGAAGCTCAAGAAGAACGAGTTCCTCGTCACCGACCGACCCTACAAGGACTTCGTCCTGAAGGCCAAGGTGAAGTTCCGGAACGGCAACTCGGGGATTCAGTTCCGCAGCAAGCGGGCGGCCAACGGCGCCGTTTCGGGCCCGCAGGCGGACGTCGCCGACGGCTACTGGGGCCTGCTCTACGAGGAGCGTGACCGGGGCATCCTGGAGCGCTACCCCAAGGAGAAGGCCGAGGCGCTGGTCAAGAAGGGCGACTGGAACGAGTTTGTCATCACGGCGAAGGGAACCCACGTGACGATCGACTTCAACGGCACCCGGATCATCGACCGCGAAGACCCCCACTTCGCCCCCGAAGGAATCATCGCGCTGCAATTGCACGTCTGGCCGCAGCCGATGGAGGTCCGGTTCAAGGATATCGAGATCGAGGAGCTTTGATCCTCGGAGGACGTGGCTCCGATGGCTCACTCCCCCTCTCCGTCTATTCGTTCGGCCGATGAGGTTGAGCCCTCCTTCCGGGGGGATATCGCTGAATCGGACGGACTCGCGTGCAGCCCATCGACGAGCTCCTCGATGGGCTCACGCCTGGAAATGGCGTTCCTCATCTTCGCCTTTTCGAGGCGTTCTTTCTCCTGGGACCGGCGGCCTCCTACGAATACGGAAACCAGCCCGACCAGGCTGCTCGTCGCGATTCCGAATCCGGCCCAGCCGTGACCCATCCCGGCGATGATGAGGCTGCCCACGACTCCGGCGCCCCCAATGAGGCCGCCGATGATCTGGCCCCGGAGCATGACCTGGATGTTCGCCGTCACAACCGAGCGTTCCATCTCTCGGCGATGGTTCGATTGGGCCCGAAACTCCTCGAAAATCACCTTCGGCGCATTTGGATAGATCTCGGCCAAATCCCGAAGAGTCGCAGGATCGGGGAGAGGCCCCCGATGGATCTTCGTCTCTTGACTGTGGCTGAGATAGTGAAGCCCTTGGGCTTCGAGCGCCTCCGAGGAGATGGTGAGGGAGGCCGAAACAGGACCTGGGCCGATCGACGGGTGCGCCGTATCGGCCACACTCAGCGGCACGGTAGGAGGGGATAGAACGATTTCGGAGGCTTCACCAGATCCTGCCGGGCCTTTTTCAGCCCCGGCCTGTTCGCTCGCCATGGATGTTCCGCCCGGCCGCCTTGGCCGCGAACCTGGTCACAACATCAAGGAGGTCCGCGCCGATCGCATACCAGTCCGACTCCAGAGCCGCCTGATCAGCCTCGACCGCCGATGGCGAGTCGTTGTAACTGTCAAAGGTCCCGCCCAGGTCCAGCGTTCGCGCGACCCCGGCGGTGAATCTCGGTTGGGCGTAGAGCAGTCCTGTGAACTCGTCATGTCCCATGATCGTCTCCTGTTGGTTAAGCTTACACTGCAGGGCAACAGAAAGGAAAGGTCCGGGGATTCCTCGTTAGCATTGCGATGACCGCCGGCCACGAAAGAATCGCCGGGAACACGGGCGGACGCCAGAATCATCCCCCGTATCCTCCTTCCGACCCCACCTCGCCCGAACCCCTTCGCCCCGCACTCGATCGAACCACCTCCCCAGGCAGTGCGGCCTGGATTTTCACCTCGATTGTCGAAAATCCTCAATCGAGGCGGACGGAATGCCGACAAATGATCTGGTACTCCTTGTCGACTCCTAGTAAAAGGGGCCCACCGCGGTGAACGCGACCCCTTCGGGAACTTGCGCGTCTCTGGCCGGAGGCCGGGGAAGGTCGGAAGCCAGGAGGGTTCGTACAACCACGGGACCATCGGACGGTCCGCCCGGACCCGCCGGAGCCCTCGGGGCTCGCCGGCCGGGATCGGGCCCGATCGATGGGACGCGATGCGCCATGACGGTGCGTCGCGGGGCCCTCACTGCGAGGCACGCCGCCCAAGGAAGGGTCGGGGACACCGGTCCCCGGCACATCGCCGTTCTCCTCGTCGCACATCCACTTCTTTCGGCGAACGGGACCACCACCGTGGTTCCCGCGCGTCTTCGACGTCCCTCCAATGTCGGCCCAGGGCCGACGGACGGGCCGACGGAGATCGCGCCCGCCTCGCTCCCGATGGCCCGGCCCACGGATCGTGATCCGCCTCGTCCCGGGGCGAGAGACACCGAGCTGGCCCCACCCGCTCCGAGGGTCGTCGCCGCCAGGGCGGCCGGCCCCCGCGGGCGATCCCGAGGGAAAGGAGTCCTTGCGGTATGACCCTCGCATCATCGCTTTTGCTCGCCCTAATCACCGCCGCGAATCCTTCATCCGACCGCGGCGTGGCTGAGGCCATCCTGCTCGACTTCCACGCCGACTGGTGCGGGCCCTGCCGGCAGATGGCCCCCGCCGTCGACCGGCTTGGCCGACAGGGCTACCCGATCCGGAAGATCAACATCGACCGCTCCCCCGCGATGGCGCAAAAATACGGTGTCGAGGCCGTCCCGACCTTCATCGTGGTCGACACCGACGGCCGCGAGATCGACCGGACCAGCGGATTGCAGCCCGCCTCGGCCCTCGAACAGTTTTACCTCAACGCCCGCGATCGCAACCGCGCGAAAGCCCATGCCCAGACCGTCGAGGAGCCCCGCGAGGACCCGTCCGAGATCGAGCGCCCCGCCCGTCGCGTGCGCCGGACCGCCCAACAACCCGAGACCGACGACCAGCCCATCCGCGACCTCGACTCCGACGACGATCGAACCAGGGTCGAAACCGACGACGACCAGCCAGAGACCAAAG
>DAHZZC010000224.1 GCA_027435495.1 Planctomycetales bacterium | reverse complement strand
TAGAGAGGACGCGATGGGCTGGTCGTGATCGCTGGCCGTGCGCCCTCATTCGCTCCCGACGGCCGCCGGGCGATCGGCGCCACCCGTCTGCTTTTCCGTGGCCTTCGCCGCACGCACCAGGATTCGCATCCATGTTCGACGGGCCCCGCTCCGATAGCGCCGCCGCCAGCGTCGGTCCTGCGCCCGTGCCAGGACACGCCGATCCGCATCCGCACGGCCGGCGCGGCGAGGGCCCCATCTTTCAGGTCGTCGGCTTCCGGCTCGATGACGAGGATTACGCCCTCGCCATCACCCGCATCCAGGAAATCATCCTGATGAAGCCGATCACTCGCATCCCGCAGGTGCCCGACTTCATTGAGGGCCTGATCAATCTTCGCGGATCGGTCATTCCCATCGTGAATCTTCGCAAGCGGTTCGGCCTTCCCGCTCGCGAGGTCGACGAGGAGACCCGAATCATCGTCGCCAACGTTCACGAGAAGACCGTCGGCTGCATCGTTGACGCCGTCACTCAGGTCATGCGGATCAATCGCGAGCAGATCCAGCCGCCGCCGCTGTCGGTGCTTTCGGTGGCTCATCAGTCGATCTCCGGCCTCGCCCGGCTGGAGGATCGGCTACTCATCATTCTCGATATCGACCGTCTTTTTGAAGAACAGGTCCCGGCATCGCTGCCGGCGGGCTGATCGAATCCCGTTCCCCTCAGTCCGACCGACCGGGCGATCAAGCCCCCGGAGCATCCCGCGATGGTATCCGAACCCGAAGGGCCAGCGAACGCAATCAACGGCAATGGCGACTCCGAGGGCCGCGCCCGCCCGACCAGGACCGCCCGCGCGTCCAGGAAAACCACCGCCCGCGCTACGATGACCGCCGCCGCGCGAGGCATTGTGGAGGACGCTCCCGACCTGCTTGCCGAGGCCAGTGCCGACGCCCAGGCGCTCATCGGCACCATCGGTGCGATCATCGGCGCCGAAGCGGTCGACGAGATCATTCGCGCGACCCTCGAGACCGTCCGCAAGGAGTTCGGCTGGGCCTACGCCTCCTACTGGATCGTCGACCCAGACGAGCACGTGCTCAGCTTCTCGATGGAGTCAGGGCGGGTCGACGACGAGTTCCAGCGGCTGACGCGCACCGCCCGGTTCCGCGAGGGCGAGGGGCTCAACGGCCGTGCCTGGCGGCTCCGCGACCTTTTTCATGTCGAGGACGTCGGCGAGCTGCACGACTGCTGCCGTGCCCCGCTCGCCCGGCGCGCCGGCATCCGCGCCGCGGTCGCCCTGCCGATCCTTCGTGACAGCGAGGTCGTCGGCACGCTCGATTTCTTCTCCGACCGCAAGCTGCCCATCTCCTCCGGCCGAATCGAGGCGCTCCGAACGATCGGACGGCTCGCGTCGAACAAGCTCTCAGGTCTCGCACGCCAGATGGAGCTTGGGCGGATCAAGCAGATGGTCGACAACGCGCCAGTCAACATGATGTACGCCGACCTCGACCTGAAAATCCGATACATGAACCCTCGCGCCGAGCAAACGCTCCGCCGGCTGGAACAGCACCTGCCCGTCCGGGTCTCAGAGATCATCGGCGGCTCGATTGATGTCTTCCACCGGGCGCCCGACCACCAGCGGAGGATGCTGGCCGACCCGCGGAACCTCCCCAGAACGGCGACGATCCACGTCGGTCCCGAGCTTTTCGAGTTGACCGTCGCCGCCATGCACGACCTGAAGGGGAAGTATATCGGCCCGATGATCACGTGGGAGATCATCACCGAGAAGGTCGAGACGGCCCGCCGCGAGGCCGAAACCGCCGCCGACACCCGAGCCGTCAATCAACTTCTGGTGGCGACCGGCCGGGCGCGGACAGCGCGCGAGGTGATCTCGGCGGCGCTCGCAAGCGTTCGCGAGGCGTACGGATGGTCGTACGGCTCTTACTGGGAGGTCCACGACGAGGACCGGGCGCTGCACTTCGCCCAGGACGCCGGCTCCGTCGGCGAGGAATTCCGCCGCGTCACGACCGATTCTCTGTTCCGCGAGGGGGAGGGCCTCAACGGGGCCGCCTGGCAGGCACGCGACCTGGTCTTTGTCCCCGACCTCGGCGAAATGAAGGCCTGCTCGCGGGCCCCGGCCGCACGCCGCGCCGGTCTGAAGTCGGGACTCTGCTTCCCGATCCTGGTCGCGGGCCGGGTCGCCGGCACCATGGATTTCCTCACCGACGAGAAAATCGCACCCTCGGAAGCCCGGCTCGACGCCATCCGAAACGTCGGCCGGCTGGTCTCCTCGGCGCTCGAGCGGGTGGAACAGGCCGCCCGGATCGACGAGGCCAGACGCGACCTCGAATCGAAGGTCAGCCAGCTCATGAAAGTGGCGAAGGCCGCCTCCGAAGGAGACCTGACAGTCGCTGTCGGCTTCCGTGGCGACGACGACATGGGACGGCTCGGCGAGGCCCTGGGACGCATGATCGCCGACCTGAAACAGATCATCGGCCAGGTGATCGAGTCGGCCGGACAGTTCGCCGAGGGCTCGCGGGTCGTCGCGGAGAGCGCCAGCTATCTGAGCGAGTCGGCACAGAGTCAGGCAGCGACCGTCGAGGAGATGTCGGCGTCGATCCAGCAACTCTCGCATTCGATCGTCGAGATCAACCGGAACGCCTCCGAGGCCAGCACCCAGGCCGGCCAGGCGGCGCAACTGGCCCGCCGGGGCGGCGAGTCGGTCTCACAGGCGATCGAGGCCATGGTCCTGATCAAGAAGTCGAGTGAGCAGGTCAGTGACATCATCCAGGTCATCAGCGAGATCGCCAGCCAGACCAACCTCCTCGCCCTCAACGCGGCGATCGAGGCCGCCCGGGCCGGCGAGCACGGGCTCGGCTTCGCAGTCGTCGCCGATGAGGTCCGCAAACTGGCCGAGCGCTCCAGCGCCGCCGCCAAGGAGATCACCGGTCTGATCAAGGAATCCACCCGCCGCGTCGCCGATGGCGCCCAGCTCTCGGAAAAGGCCGGCGAATCGCTCGCCCGGATCGTCCAGGGCGTCGAGGAAACCGCCGCCGGAATCACCAAGATCGCCCAGGCCACCCGCGAGCAGACCGAGGCCTCCGCCGAGGTCAGCAAGGCCATCCAGAACGTCTCAGGAATCACCGAGACCAACGCCTCCAGCTCCGAGGAACTCTCCGCCAGCGCCGAGGAACTCGGCGCCCAGGCCGCCGCGCTCAAGCAGGTCATCTCCGGCTTCAAGGTCTGACCACGAGAAAAGCCGGGGAGCAACCACGAAAACTCCGGCTTCAAGGTCTGACCACGAGAAAAAGCCGGGGAGCAACCACGAAAATCACGAAGGACACGAAAGAAAAAAGGGACACCCGCGGGGCGAACGGGCAGAGACTAATGATCTATCAATAAATCTTTTGATCGTCTAATAATTGAACAGTCGAGATTTTGAATTTTCGTGTTCTCCGTGTTATTTCGTGGTTCCTCCGGATTCCCAATCCGTGGTTCCTCCGGATTCCTGATTTTCGACCCGGGACATGCACCAAGTCGAGTTGACCGATGATGAGTACGCGAGGTTCTGCGGTCTGATCTACCGGACAGCCGGGATTCGGATCGCTGAGAACAAGCGCGTGATGGTCGGCAATCGGGTGCGTCGCCGGCTTCGGGCGACCGGGATTGAGACGTTCGCCGAGTATTTCGCCTACCTGACCTCCCCGGCCGGGGCGGGCGAGATGCCGGATTTCGTCGACGCGATCACGACCAATGAGACGTATTTTTTCCGGGACATTCACCATTACCGATGGCTCGGTGGCGAGTTCCTGCCCGAGATGGCCCGGCGGGCGACCACACCGGGCGGGGCCGGCCGAACGCCACGCCGGATCCGGATCTGGTCGGCGGCTTGCAGTACGGGCGAGGAACCTTACTCGATTGCCATTGAGGTTTTCAGCCGACGGCCGATCCTCGCGGGGTGGGATATCCGCATTCTCGGGACGGATATCAGCGGCCAGGCACTCGCCGCAGCTCGCGCCGGGCGGTACGACGCCCGTGCCGTTCGCCTCGCCGAGCCCGCCCGTCGCGCGGCCTTTTTCGACGAGGACTCAAACGCTGGCCGATGGGTCGTCAAGCCCGATCTCCGCGCCCTGGTCGAGTGGCGGGCCCACAACCTCCTTCGACCGATCACCGGAGGACCGTTCGACTGCACATTTATCAAAAATGTTTTGATCTACTTTGATCGCGATTCCAAGAAGGTCGTTGTGCGAAACCTGGTCGAGGCGATGGCCCCGGGCGGATACCTCGTCGTCGGGCCGACCGAGGGCGTCTTCGACATGCTCGATGGGCTGGAGCGGGTTCAGTCGTGGCTCTACCGGAAGCCCGGGTGATCGGGCGTGGCGGCGAAGAGGAGGGCGCTCGCGAGATGTCGGGCTTCAACATTGCCGAGTTGATGCCGTTCTACCTCGACGAGACCGACGAGCACATCGCCGGCCTCAACGACGCCCTCTTGCGCCTCGAGCAGGACCCGGCCGACGTCCGGGCGCTCCAGGAAGCCTTCCGGATGTTCCATAGCATCAAGGGGGCCTCGGTGGTGATGGGCTTTCAGCCGGTCAACCGGCTGACCCACCACCTGGAGAGCCTCTTCGAGCAACTGAGGAGCAAGCGGCGGACGCTCGATCGATCCGTTCTCGACCTGACCTTCCGCTGCCTCGACGACCTGCGCGACTACCACCGCGACCTCCGCGCCCAGGGCCAGAGCGCCGTCGACCTCTCGGCGCTAACGACCGAGGTCGACGCGACCGTCCGGGGCGAGACGGTGCCCGCTCCGGTTTCGGCTCCGGCTCAAACTCCGGCTCCGGCGAAGGAGCCCGAGCCCAGGCCGCTCCTCGATAGCACGACGATCGAGGAGCCGAACCGGGTCGCGGTGACGGTTGTCTTCGAGGCCGGGCTGCCGCTGGCCGACATGAAGGCCAGGCTGGTTTTGAACCGGCTCTCGTCGCGAGGCCGGGTGATCTCGACCGACCCGCCTGTCGAAAGGATGGACGAGGCCCATCCGCCCTCGCGGTTCACGGTGATCCTGGCGGCCGACGCCGACCCGGCCGAACTGCGATCGCTGGCCGACGTCGCGGGGGTGGTGGAGATCCGAATCGATCGCGAGAGCCCGGCCGAAATCGAGCCGTCGCCGGAATCCGAGGGGACGCCTGACGCTGGGCCGGAGCCCGGGCCCTCGGCGGCCGAGGTTTCCACTGTCCCACCGGCGACCGCCGATCGAAAGCGAGTGCGGGTCGCCGAGACGATCCGGGTGGACAGCGATCGACTCGATCACCTGATGAACCTCGCGGGCGAACTGGTGATCACCAAGGCGCGATTCGTCGCGATCGCCCGAGGTCTGGAGGAGCTGTTCCGCGGCTCGTCGGCGCGGGACGAGCCGAATCGAATCCGGGAGGCGCGCGAGCAGGTCAAGGCGCTCGGCGAGGCCATTCACGGGCTGGGTCGGGTCTCCGACGGGCTTCAAAAGGGGGTCCTGGACACGCGGATGGTCCCGATCGGCCCGCTCTTCGAGCGGTTTCGCCGGGTGATCCGCGACCTTGGGCATTCCTCGGGCAAGGGGGTCCACCTCAAGCTCGGCGGCGAGAAGACCGAACTGGACAAGCGGATGATCGACGAGCTCTCCGACCCGCTGATCCACATGGTCCGCAACGCGGTTGACCACGGCCTGGAGCCGCCCGAGGAACGCATCGCCGCCGGCAAGCCGAGGGCGGGAACGGTCTCACTGCTGGCGTCGCACCGGGGAAACAGTGTGGTGATCACCGTCGTCGACGACGGCCGGGGGATCGATGTCGACCGCCTCCGCCGCAAGGTCGTCGCCCGGGGACTGGTCGACGCCGACGAGGCCCGCGGTCTCTCCGACCGCGAGCTGATCGCCTTCATCTGGCACCCGGGCCTGAGCACGGCCGAGACCGTGACCGAAATCTCGGGGCGTGGCGTCGGCATGGACATCGTCAAGAGTCGGATCGAAAATCTCAGCGGGGCGGTGGATGTCCGGGCGGTGCCGGGGCAGGGGACCACGTTCACAGTCCGTCTCCCGCTGACGCTCGCGATCATGTCGCGCCTGCTGGTACGGGTCCACGACGAGATTTACGCGATCCCGCTCGACCACATCGACGAAATCGTCGAAACTCGCCCCGGCCAGGTCTACCGCGTGCAGGGGCGCCCCGCGATCGAGATCCGCGAGCGGGTCGTGGCCCTGGCCCGGCTCGACGATGTCTTCCGATGGGGCGGAGGCGAGCATCCCTCACTCCGAAACGGCTCACGCGGCAACGGGAACAGCGACGGTGACAGCCGAAAGACGGTCGTGATCGTCCAGAACGGCGAGACCACCATTGGCCTGGTGGTCGACGAGCTGATCGGGATGCAGGAAGTCGTCCTGAAATCGCTGGAGAAGAATTTCCAGGCGATCCCGGGACTCTCGGGCGCCAGCATCCTGGGCGATGGCCGGGTCTCGTTGATCCTCGACCTCGACGCGGTGATCGAGATGCTGGGGCGCAGAACCTCGCGCCGGGTTTCGGCCGAATCGACAGCCAACGGGGGGGCGTGATCCCGATGTCCACCGATCCGACAGACCTCAGGCCGGATTCGCTCCGATCGATCTTCGACCGGGGTGCCGAGGGGGCGTCCGAGGCGCTCTCGCGATGGCTAGGACGACCGGTTCGGCTGCTGGTCAGCGCGATCGACCACTCGGACCTCTCGGTCGCCGGCGACCTGATCGGCCCGGCGGACGACCTGGTCGCCGCCTGCGCCATGGGCCTCTCGGGCCGGCTTGACGGAATGCTGCTGCTGGTCTTCGAGGACCGGTCGGGCCTGGCAATCGCCGACTTTCTGCTGGCACGCCCGATCGGATCGACCGACCAGTGGGGTGAACTGGAGCGCTCGGCCGCGATGGAGACGGCGAACATCGTCGGCTGCGCGTACCTCAATGCACTGGCCGACGCGATTCCCGGCGGCCAGCGGGACGGACTGGTCCCCACGCCCCCGGAGTTCCGCCACGAGTTCGCCGGGAGCCTGCTGGAGTTCGCGTTGATGGGCCAGGCAACGGAGCAGGACGAGGTCCTGCTGGTCCGGACCGAGTTCGTGGCCGGACCGGAGTTGCCGTCGCTCCGATGGACCCTGCTGTTCGTCCCCGGACCATCGACGGCAACAACGCTCCGAGCCCTCCGCGCTGAGTCGCCCTGAGCGGTCCCGATTGAGGAGTCGCCAACCATGCCGAACGCCAGCGATCGCGAAATCCGGACCGATCCCGGCACCGAGTGGATCTCGGTGGCGATCGGCCGATGGGCGATCGCCTCGGCTCCGACGCCGCTTCGAACCCTACTCGGCTCGTGCGTCGGCGTCGCCTTCCACGACCGCGAAGGACGGCTCGGCGCCCTGACCCACGTGGTCCTGCCATCCTCGCGAGGCATCGAAGTCGACCACCCGGGAAAATATGCCGACACCGCGATCCCAGCCGTGCTCGCCGAGATCGAACGCCGGGCCGGGCCTCGCGTCCGTTCCCGCCTGACGGCCAAACTCGCCGGGGGCGCCCGCATGTTCCAGGTCGCCACCGACCCCAGCGGCACGCTCGACATCGGCCGACGCAACCAGGAGGCCATCGAAGCCATCCTCTCCGAACTGCGGATTCCCGTCCTCGCCCGCGATCTCGGCGGCAACGCCGGTCGCCGCTTGACCCTCGACACCGTTTCGGGCATTGTCGCCATCAAGATCCCCGGCGGAGCGGAGTATTGCCTCTAGCTTTTTGTAATTGGTTCTTTGTTATTTTTCATATGCACAAACTTAATGTTGTTATCTTATTGAAGCAAAGGCTGAATCTCCCTATTATCAATTACCAATTACCAAATAGAGGGTAGAAATATGAAGCGAATTTTGGTGGTGGACGATGCGATCTTCATGCGGAAGCCGATCGGCGGTGTGGCGGCTGAGGCGGGGTGGGAGGTTGTCGGCGAGGCCGGCAACGGGGTGGAAGCGGTCGCGCTGTACGACCAACTACGGCCCGACCTGGTAACGATGGACCTGGTGATGCCCGAGATGGGAGGATTGGAGGCCCTGCGATTGATCCGCGCCGGCGATCCGACCGCGCGGGTCGTTGTGGTCACGGCCCTCGATCAGAAGCAGGTCTTGCTGGATTCAATCCGCGAGGGCGCGGTGGACTTCATCGTCAAGCCGTTCGACCGGAAGCGGGTGATCGACCTGCTGGCGAAGCTGGCATGAGCCGCGCTTGGCGAGAGGCGGGGGTGCGACGTGTCGGATGACGAGCGGACGGAATCGGGCCGGGTGCGTGTTCTCGTGGTGGACGACTCGGCGCTCATGCGGCGGCTCCTGACCGACCTGCTTCGGTCGTCGCCCGAGATCGAGGTGGTCGGCTCGGCGCGAGACGGCCGAGAGGCGATCGAGCAGGCGGCTCGGCTCCGCCCGGACGTCATCACGCTCGATGTCGAGATGCCCGAGGTCTCCGGCCTCGACGCACTTCCGACACTCCTCGCCGTGCACGAGGCGCCAGTGGTGATGGTCAGCGCCCTGACGCAGGAAGGCGCCGAGGTGACACTCCAGGCGCTCGAGTTGGGCGCCGTCGACTACCTGCCGAAGCCGCAGAAGAACACGCTGGGCGCTCTCCGTGCCGACCGGGACTTGCTCGTCGCCAAGGTCCTCGGCGCCGCGCGAAGCCGTGTCCGGATTCGACGCTCGCGACGGCCCACCCTGGAACCGGCCAGGCCGCCACGCCCAACGCCCACGAAGGCCGGCTCCGCGGTCGCCTGTGTCGTGATCGGGATCTCGACCGGCGGCCCGCAGGCGCTGGGCCAGGTCCTGCCGGCGCTGACACCGCCGATGCCGCCGGTCCTGATCGTGCAGCACATGCTGGCCGAGTTCACCAGCGTCTTCGCGGCGCGGCTCGATCGCTACACCGACCCGGGCCTCCGCGTCAAGATCGCCGAGGAGGGCGACCCGATCCGACCCGAGACGATCCTGATCGCCCCGGGCGGCCGGCATCTCGGACTCGTCGGAACACACCCGCGCGTCCGCGTGGCAATCTCCGACAGCCCCGAGGTCAGCGGACATCGGCCGTCGATCGACGTCCTCTTCCAGGCCGCGGCCCG
Organism: Planctomycetales bacterium; assembly: GCA_027435495.1. Classification (GTDB taxonomy): domain Bacteria; phylum Planctomycetota; class Planctomycetia; order Isosphaerales; family Isosphaeraceae; genus JAKAUH01. The sequence goes on along the minus strand of DAHZZC010000224.1, from coordinate 1,753 downwards.
GGCTTACGGCAGCGGGCTTGCGGGGTTCCTGATGACGGGCATGGGACGCGACGGCGTCGACGGCTGCAAGGCCATCCTCGCCGCAAAAGGCTCGACTTACGGCCAGGACGAGGCCACGTCCGTCGTCTACGGAATGAACAAGACCGCATTCCTCGAAGGGGCCATCCAGTCGCAATTCGCCCTCGACGATCTCCCCGCCATCCTCCGCGACCTCGCCGGCAACCGCTCGATCTGAACGCCCGAGTTTCTTACCTTCGTTTATCTCTTCTCTTCCCTCGGGAATCGGGAATCGTGATTCGTGAATGGGGCTTCCTCCCCATCTCGTCCGAACAGCTCCGAGCGCACACGATCCCGCTCGCGGTCAACCTGCTCGGGCGTGGCGCCGAGGCGTCGAAGCATCGCCTCGGTCATCGAGAGCGCGACCTCGCCCTCGCCCGAGAAAACCAGGTCGGCCCCCGCCGCTCTCAGACCGGGCAGTTCGGTCAGATAGCCGCCCCGCGCCGCGATCACGACGCGAGGGTTCAGCTCGCGCGCGATCCGGATCGCCTCGGTCATCCCGGCCGACTGCGAGGCGCTGAAGACCAGCGCCACCGCGCCCGGGAGCCCGGCCTCCTGGAGGGTCTCTCGCCGCGAGGCGTCGCCGTAGACCGCCGCGATCCCCTCGGCGGTCAACCGACGGACCGTATCGAGATTCAGCTCGATCACCGAGGGCTCGAAGTGATTCTCCTGGAGCAGCCGGACCAGCGTCCGCCCGACTGGCCCGCAGCCAACCACCACCACGCGATCGCGATCGGGGCCGTCGTGGCTCGCGATCGGACCGGCTCCGGCCTCCTCGACCCTCGGTTCGCCGGCGACCCGGCGGAGGTAAGCCTCCAGAGGCCGACGCAGGCGATAGACGATCGGACTGATCGTGATCGAGGCGATCGCCGCGGCGACAACCACGTTGACCATCGCGTCGTCGAGAATCCCCATCGACCGCCCAGCCCCCGCCAGGATGAACGAAAACTCGCCAATCTGCCCGAGCGCCGAGGCCACCGTCGCCGAGGTCCGCGAGGTGTACCCGAGTCCGCGCACAATGGCCATCGCCGCGATCGGCTTGACCAGCAGGATCACCACCAGCGCCCCGGCCACCGGGGCCGGCGACCGCAGGAGTTGCCTCGGGTCGAACAGCATCCCCACCGAGACGAAAAACAGCACGGCGAAGGCGTCGCGCATCGGCAGGGCCTCGGTCGCGGCGCGGAGGCTGAACTCCGACCGCCCCACCACCATCCCCGCCAGAAACGCCCCCAGCGCCATCGAGACGCCGAACCCCCGCGCCGCTCCGACCGCGATCCCCATCGCCAGCACGAGCACGGTCAGCGTGAAGAGTTCGCGCGACCGCGTCGCCGCGGCGCGCGTGAGGAGCCAGGGGATCAGCCGGCCGCCGCCGTAAAGCGTGAGGACCGCCAGCGCGGCGACCTTCGCCAGCGCCAGAATCAGCGACCGGACCGGATGACCGGCGTCACCGAAGACCGAGGGCAACGCCACCAGCACCACGACCGCGATCACGTCTTCCACCACCAGCCAGCCGACCGCGACGTGGCCGGCGCGCGTGTGCAGGTCGCCGGCATCGGAGAGTACGCGGAGCAGCACCACCGTGCTCGCCACCGAGATCGAGAGCCCAAACACCGCCCCCGCCTTGAACCCCCAACCCATCGCCAGCCCGACCATGGTCCCAGCGATCGCCGCCGCCGCGGCCCCCGCCAGCGCCCCC
>DAHZZC010000223.1 GCA_027435495.1 Planctomycetales bacterium | reverse complement strand
CGCCGGCATCGAGGACGAAAAGGGCGTGCAGCATCCCGGCGGCGACGGTCGCCGGGTCCACTGGCAATTCGAGACGGGGACCGGCATCGACTTGTCCGGGACGGGCGGAGTCGGCGGGGCCTGTCCTGTCGCCGAACCCGGACGAACGCCAATGGCTGCCAGGAGCAGGCCAACCACCACGAACGAAGGGACGCGAAGAGATCCACCAACCGGTGCACTCATGGCGTTAGCTCCTCTTCATCGATGAAAATGGTCCAGGCAATCCCGCATGATTTGCGAATGTGGAGGATATCCGAGGTTTATGTCGGCACGCAAGCCTGGGCAAACAGAGAAGACCACGGTTTCGAATGACCTGGCAGAGACAATGTTTCTTTCCATTTTCAACGACCAGGAATGACAACTTCAAAAGGAAACGACCATGTGGCGGATGCTGGCGAGCCTCGCGATGATCGGGGTCATGGTGGGCGCATCGGCCCAGGCGGAGCCTCCGTCGAGGCCGACTGGATCGTTGGTCGTGCTGCGGCCGGATCGGGTCTTCGACGGGGTTGATCCCTCGGCGCACGTCGGATGGTCGGTGGTCGTCCGTGGCGATCGGATCGAGGCGGTCGGGCCCTCGGATTCGATCAAGGTCCCCGAGGGTGCCCGGACGATCGACCTCGCCGGACGGACCCTCCTGCCGGGCCTGTTCGACCTGCACACGCACGTCTTGCTTCATCCCTATGACGAGGCCGCCTGGGATGACCAGGTGCTGAAGGAGCCGCTCTCACTGAGGGTCTGCCGGGCGACCAATCATTTGAAGTCCACGCTCGAATCGGGGTTCACGACGATCCGCGACCTGGGGACCGAGGGCGCCGGCTATGCGGACGTCGGGATCAGGCGCGCGGTGGACCAGGCGATCGTCGCCGGGCCAAGGATGCTGGTGGTCACTCGGGCGATCGTGGCGACCGGGAGCTACGCGCCGAAGGGCTTCGCCCCCGAATGGACCATCCCCCAGGGCGCCGAGGAGGCCGACGGAGTCGACGCGCTCATCCGGGTCGTCCGCGACCAGATCGGCCGGGGCGCCGACTGGATCAAGGTCTATGCCGATACGGCGATGGGCGGTGGGCCGGTCCGGCCGTCGTTCTCGGTGGAGGAGCTGCGCCGGATCGTCGAGACGGCGGGCTCGGTCGGCGTGAAGGTCGCGGCGCACGCGACCTCGAAGGAGGGGATGCGGCGCGCCGCAATCGCCGGAGTTGCCACCATCGAGCACGGCGACGAGGGCGACGACGAGGTCTTTCGGCTGATGGCGACGCGCAAGGTCGTCCTCTGCCCGACACTCGCCGCAATCGAGGCCGGCGCGAAGCGCCGGGGCTATCGGCCGGGCGTCGATCCCGAGCCGGAGCGGCTCCATCGGGCTCGTGAGAACCTCAAAAAGGCGATGGCCGCGGGAGTGGTGATTGCCAATGGGAGCGACATGGGCGTCTTCCCGCACGGCGAGGGCGCCCGAGAACTGGAACTGCTGGTCTCCTCAGGGATGACGCCGTCATCGGCGATCCTCTCGGCGACCTCGGTCGCCGCCCGGGTGATCGGCGCCGAGGACCGCCTCGGCGCGATCCGCCCCGGGCTGCTCGCCGACCTCGTCTCCGTCGATGGCGATCCGACCGCCTAGATCGGGGCGTTGCGCCGGGTCGCGCTGGTGATGAAGGGCGGCGCGATCCATCGGAGACCATGAGTGGGCCGGCCGATCTCGCCTTCCGATTCGTCCGAATCCGTGGCGTGCCGGGCCGGCGAGTCGGTCCCTTTCAGGGACGTTGCCGCCTCGCCCGGCGGACCGCCATCGCCCCGATCGGGACGATCCCCAGTGTCAGGAGCACGATCGAGCCCGGCTCCGGAACGACGCTCGCGATATTGAAGTTGTCGCTGAAGGCGAACGGCAAGACCAGCGACTGGCCCGGATTCAGGGTGAAGGCGAGCAGGCCCGTCAACTCGTTGACCGCGACCGGAATCGGGGCAGAAACCAACGCGCCGAACGGGGAAGAGGCTCCCACCACGGGAGTCCGAAGAAACGCCGAGACGTTTCCAAGGGTGTTGTTGAAATCCAACTCGGCCTGTGCGGATCCGACGCCGGGGTTCACGAAGCCGCCGCTCAGGCCGACATAGCCCGGCAAACCGGCCGCCGTGTTCGGAAAGACGTCGCTGAAGAGCCACATCACGTCGGTGATGGGCAAGGAATTGGTCGCCGCCGCCGTGATCGTGAGGTTGGTCACATCGATGAACGCTGAGGCCGTCGAGCCGCCGAGCCCGGGCGTCGTCACCTCGCTAAATATCCCCGTCGCGGTGTACGAAGCATGGAGGAGCCCAATGGTCTGGGTCAGGGTGTAGGTGAAAGGCGCGACGAACGTCGTGTTGTTGGTGATCGGATTGATCGATCCGATGGCCTTGATATTATTCTGATACGCATACAGGCTCCAGATCGCCTCGGCGCGGGCCGTTGAGGGTGTCGCCCAGGCGATCGAGACGGCGATCGCTCCCACGATCATCAGACTCCGCGACGATCGACGGCTCCATGCTTCCATCATCGAAAGTCTCCCTTCTCTTGGGTCAGGGTGCTTGAAAACATCGAATTGAAAGAAGAGGAGCGCGCACCGTGGGCGCCCTGGGGCTGCGTCGGCTCGATTCCTGACAAAAAGCGCACCCCGAACCTTCCCGTCGAGATGCCGAGATCGTCGCTCAGATGAGGGTCGAACGGCCATGCCCCTACTAGGTAGATCCGGAAATCAAGGCGTGGTAGGCCAGCGCTCGCCTGCGGTTTTTTGGGAACGCCCGACAATTTGCTGGTTTTTTGCGCAGAAAGGATCTTATGATGCCGGGCATGATGCCGGGGCCGGTCGTTCTCCCATGAAGGTGGTTCTGGCCCCGAGCGTCACGCTACACGTCGTCTTCCAATGCCGCTTGACGGATCGAATCGTGCTGGCACCGACTGACGATGGAGGGCCCCATGGCGCCCGACGACCCGGGATTAATCGCGCGCTGGCTCGACGACCTGAGAGCCGGAGAGGGCGAAGCCGCCCGACGTCTCTGGGACTGCTATTTCAACCGGATGGTCTCCCTGGCGCGAGCGGAGCTGCGATCGCGGCGGCGCGAGGCCGTTGAGGACGAGGAGGATGCGGCCCTGATTGCGTTCGACAGCTTCTGCCGGGGCCTGGCGCGGGGCCGCTTCGAGAAGCTGCACGACTCCGACGACCTCTGGAGGTTGCTGGCGCTGCTGACCGTCCGCAAGGCGAGGGATCAACTCGAGCGACAGTCGGCCCGGAAGCGAGGCGGAGGCCGTGTCTCCGTGGTCGAGCCTCCCGACCTGGGCGACGAGCTGGACCACCTCGCCGGGCGCGAGCCGACCCCCGAACTCGCCGCGATGGTCGCTGACGAGTACGTTCACCTCGGCAACGACCTGGGGGACGAGTCGCTCCGTCGCGTCCTCGACCTGCGGATGGATGGCTATACGCGCGAGGAGATCGCCGAGCGACTGGGATGCGCCGTCCGAACGGTCGGCCGCAAGCTGGAAATGATCCGGACGGCGATGGCGGTGTCGATGGTCGATTCGGGGACATGACCGGCCGAGCTGGCGGGGCGGATCATGGTCACGGGGTTGTTCGGCCTCGCGATCGCGCCGGTGGTCCTCTTCCTCAATCGTCGGCAGGAACGGAACCGGGGCGAGGAGGTGTCGGGCCTTCTCAATGAGCGGGACGGACCGGGATCTGAACCTCGTTGAGCCGGCGATCGGGGGGCGTCATCGGGCCGTGGTAGCCGAGGCGGCGGGGTGGGCCGGCGGCGACCCATTCGTCCTTGTGCCGGTCGAGCCAGCCGTGGAGCCGCTCGACTGAGGCCCGCATCTGCTCGGGCCGGATGTCCCCCTGCACGCCGAGCGAGACCACCGTCACCGCCGGATGGTCCTCGACCTTCACCTTGCCGAGCCCCGGGCCCGCCTGACCCTGGTCGGTGTGCTGGTAGAGGAACTCCATCGAGGCTTGCCCCTTCTCGCCGAGGTTCTCGATGATCTTCGGCTCGTAGGTCATCACGACGGGTGCCGTCATCTCAACGCCCTTGCCGGTGATGTGGCCGAAGAGCGCGAAGAACATCCCCTCGCCGCGGGCGACCGTCGCCGTCTTCTCGCGGACGATCGCGCTTCGATACTTCGGATAGGTCTTCACCTCGATCGTCCCCGGCTTCGTGACCTTCGGCCAGCCGTCGGGGAGCGGGGCGTCGGAGTCGGCGGCGGCCGGCTCGACGGCCTTCGCGATCGCGGCGGCCGACTCCTTCGAGGTCCGCCAGAGCTCGAATCGGAGTTGGTCGAAGATCCGGGTGTCGAAGGCCGACGGCCGGACCCCCTGCAACCCGAGGCAGAGAATCAGCGACTCCTCCTCGAAGCGGTAGATGCCCGGCGAGGTCCGCCCAACGGCGCCGGGGACGCTCGAAGACTCCGTCTTGAGGTCCATCGTCTTCTCGGGACGGGCCTTCTCGTCGACCTCGATGGCGAGGACGTACGACGTCGCCCCGCTGCGGACCTCCAGCTTGCGTCCCTTGAAGGTGAAGGTCGTGGGCTCGCCGCCTCCCTGGGCATCCGTGATCCAGGCGCCCTGCAGCCGGGCAAGGTCGTCGGCAACAGCGGCGCTGGAAGTCGCAAGCAGGGCGGCGAGGACCATCCCCGCGCCTCGGATCGTCGTGGGCCATGGCATGGACATTCGAGCCTCCCCGCCCCGCTCGACGCGGGGCCGAATCGGTGAATCGATCGAGCGAACGGCCCACGCCACGAGGGGGCGCAAGCGATCGATAAGGTAGGCGCGCCGTTCGCATCGTCAAGGTCGCTTCGACATCAAGACGATCGGCGCCGGGCCCCGCTTGTGGTCGGTGATAAGGCTCTCTGAGAGAACGCCGCGATCCAGAAGCATCGTCGGCCCGGCCTGCGCGCCGGTCCGCTGTCGATCGATGATCGGCGGTGCTCTCCGCGCGGCGGCCGTGACAAAATCGACGAATTCATGGATTCGTGTCGATGGCTGGTTCATCGCGGTCCCCTCCTCTCTCGCGGACATGCCGCCGCTCTGGGCGTGACGACTCGGCGAGGGGAAAAGAGACGGGCCGGTCGGTCTCGATGGACGAGGCCGCCGGCCCGAAAGGCAGGACCAGAAATCGTGGAAGTGGGTCCGGGGATCAGCTCCCCTTGGGGGTCGGGGCAGGAGCGGTCTCCAGGTGCTTCTGGCCGGCCTTGGAGATCGCGTAGTGATAATTGCCGCTCTCGTGCTTCTTCCCCTTCTTGACCAGCTTGTGCTTGAGCAGGGTCTCCAGGGTCTTGTTTTCGGGCTTCTTTTCGGCGTGGTAGCCGGTCTCGCCGGCTTCCAGCACCTTCTTCAGCATCAGGTGCTGCGGCTCGGAGAGCTTGGGGCCGGCGGCCTTCTTGGGGGCTGCCTTCTTGGGCGCGGCGGGGGCCGCGGCGGCGGCCTTCTTGGGTGCCGCCTTCTTGGTCGCGGTCTCCGCGACAGCGGCCTTCTTGGGTGCCGCCTTCTTCGCGGTCCCGGCCGACTCTGCGGACTTCTTCAGTGCCATGGCTTGTGTACCCTCTGACGGTGATGAAACCTCGTGGATCGGGCGATCCGCCGATCTTGCGTGGAATCATTAGTAAATCTATCAGATCGCGCCAGGCATAAAAGGTCGAATTTCCACGAATTCTCGATTTTCCGGGAAAAGTTTGCGGTTTATCCGGCTCGTGAGGGCCGAACGCCGCGATTCGATCGTCACATACATCCATGCCCATCTCGGTATTTCACGCCTTCGGAGCGAGCCGCGGGGTCGAGCGCGGCGAGGCCGATCGAGGCGGCGCTCGTCGCCAGCGCGACGAGCGCGGCGCCCTCCGGCGCCAGCGCGGCGAGGGTCAGCAGCAGCCCGACAGAGGCCGCGTCGAACAGATACGCGAGGGGCGCCTGGGGTGTCTCTCGGCCGGCGCGAGCAGAGGTCTTCCATCGCGCCACGAGGGTGGCGAGCAGCAGCGCCGAGGCGGTCGCGAAGGCGGCACGCCAGCCGATCTCGGGGCCGGCGCAAACGACTCCAGCGCTCGTCATCGCGATCGTCGCGAGAGCCGAGGCGAGGGGAATCGGTCTGGAAATCCAGGGGTTTCGCATCGTTGAGACTTCGCCAGAGGTCGTCGGATCCCTCGGCACCGACGACATTCTAGCGACCGATGCGCGTTGGTCCAATGGCCTGTGATCGCGCTAGGGAACGATCACGCGGCCGAGGGGCTGGGTCGGCACAATCGTCAGGCCAGGCCGGGTGCGCAGAGCACGCGAGAAGGCCGTGACGACGGTGCGATACTGGCCCGGCGCGAGGGCGCGCCTGGGCGCGACGGTCCATTGGCCCGAGGCGTCGGCGGTGGTCACGCCGGCGATCGCGAGCTTCGAAGGGTCATTGCCCGGCCCGAGCAGCAGGCGGACCTCGGAGCCAGGCGCGGCGGTCCCGGAGAACATCGGCTCTCGGGTCGAGACAACCTGCGTCGGCACCGCGGCGTGGCGCGAGAGCGGAGGGACGAGTCGGGCGTTGTCGACCTGCCCGTTGAGCTGAAGTTCCTGGATCAATGGCGCCTGGTTCCCGAGGGTCGGCACGATGAAGTTGCGATACCACTCGGGAACGCCCGTGTTCCCCGAGTGGGTCACGTGGCTCGCGGTGAGGTTGTAGTAGTGGACCGTCGGGCCGTCGCTCTTGACCGGCACCTGACCCCAGAGGTTGTAGATCCCGCCGGCTGTCGCCTGGGTGTGCTCGAAGAAGACATTCGCCTGGTCGACGATCGAGGGGAAGTACGCGGGCGGGTCCTGGGCCTGGCCCTGGTAGCTGGTCACGACCACCTTCGCCAGTCCGGCGAGCGGTCCGGCGAAGTCCATCTGCTTCCCCGAGATCACGTTGTTGTTGGCCGCGTGTGGGTCGAGCAGCGTGTCCTGAATGAAGCCCGCCTTCAGGCCAGGTGTCAGCTCCTTCTGAAGGGTGCGCAGGGCGTACGTGTTGACGACGGTCCCCTCGCTGTGGCCGATCATCGTGAGGTCAACGACCGAGCCGGCGGGGAACCGGTTGGCGGTCGCGAGGATGATCCGGGCGAGGCGCGGAGACTGCTGGATCGCCATGCCGGGGGTACTGCTCTGGATCGCCCAGTTGTAGGCGATCACCGAGTCGAAGCCCTCGTGCCGCATCATGTAGGCGATCTCGAGCTCCCAGGGCGGACCGTGCTTCCAGCTCGGATCCTGGATGCCGCCGTGGGTCACCACGCCGATCGTGTAGACCCGAAACGAGGCCGTGGCGGAGGGCTCGGCCGCCTGAGGTGTGGAGGGATCGACGACGACCGTGACGTACGGCTTCATCGGATAGGGAGGCAGTCCGCCGGGGATCGCAATCGTGAGCGTGTGAGTCCCGATCGCGGTGGCCGGAGCGCCCGACTGGTCGAGCGTCGCCGACTGGCCCGAGGTCCCCGGCGGGGTCATCGTGACGGTCGAGACCGTGGAGTCGCTCGGGCCGAACTTCCCGTCGCTCGATCGATAGACGCCGAACTGAAGCGGGGCCGCGGTCGTGACCGGCTGGTTCACCCGATACTCGATGGTGACACTCTTCGAGTCGGTGGTGGTCGCGGAGATCATCTGCACGGCGGGCGTGATCGACCCAAGGGCGGCAGGAACCCGGCGCGGTTCGAGAGGCTCACCGGGCGTCGGCTCGGGCCGATAGGCCCGCCGGGCGCGCACGATGGAAAACGAACTCATTTCGGGCCTCCGCCGGCCTTGGCGATGGGACGGGATCGGAACCGGAGACGTGCGCAGCGACGGCCCAAGCCGGGCCGGTCGAGCGAGGATTCTACGAATGGCCTGGAGAAACGCAAGGCCGGATCTCGCGATCGGGGGCCGGAGCCGGTGGGTCGGCCGGTCGTCGACGCGAGGACCCGGGGCGCGGGGCTATCCGAAGACCGCGCGGATGGGGCGGCCATCGGCGAGGCGGTAGGGTCGGCGCTCCAGGTCGAGGATCTCGCGCGACGGATTCAGGCCAAGCCGCCAGAAGAGGGTCGCGGCGAGGTCCGCGGGTGTGACGGCCTCGGCGTCGGGGTACGCGCCCAGCTTGTCGCTCGCGCCGTAGGCGATCCCGCCCCGAACCCCTCCCCCCGCGAGGACCACGCTGTAGCAGTGCGGCCAGTGGTCGCGACCCGCCTGGGCGTTCACCCGGGGCGTCCGGCCGAACTCGCCCATCGCGATCACCAGCGTCTCGTCGAGCATCCCGCGCGCGGTCAGGTCGTCGATCAGCGCGGCGAACCCCTGGTCGGCGGGCGGAAGCAGGGCGTCCTTGTGACGGGCGAAGACATCCGAGTGGGCGTCCCAGTTCGCAAGCTGGCCGTTGTGCTGGCCGTCGTAGACCGTGACAAACCGGACCCCAGCCCCGACCAGCCGACGCGCCAGCAAGAGCGACTGCCCCAGCTTGTTCCGCCCGTATCGGTCGCGGAGCCTCGGGTCCTCGGCCGAGAGGTCAAACGCCCGCCGGACGGCCGGCGAGTGAAGCAGGTCCATCGCCCTCGCCGTGTAGGCGTCGCGCGGGGCCGATCGCTCCGAGGCACGCCGACGGTCGTCGAGCCGCCTGAGCAGATCGGCGCGGCGGTCGAGCCGGTCGATCGTCAGGCCCTCGGCGAGCTGAAGGTCATCAAGGCGGAACCCGGGCGAGGAGGGATCGCCGTCGACCTGGAACGGTGCCCTCGACGAGCCGAGGAAGCCCGGGTCCTGGCCAGGAAGCCGAACCACGTTGTACAGGACGTGCGGCATCGCCACCGAGGTCGGCAGACCAGGCCGGGCCGGCAACATCGCGACGAGCGCCGCGCCAAGGCAGGGCGGATCGTTCCGATCACTACCGAGCAGCTCCAGGTCGCCCTTCCGCGGACTCCGACCACAAAGCGCCGCGAACGCCGCCGCGTTGTGGTTGGTCATCGGATGGTGCATCGCCCGAAGGATCGCAAGCCGGTCCATCACCTCGGCCGTCCGCGGCAGGTGCTCGCAAACCCTCAGCCCCGACGCACGAGTCGCGATCGACCCGAACCCGCCGCGAACCTCCACCGGCGCGCCCGGTTTCATGTCGAAGGTGTCGATGTGGCTCGGCCCGCCGTAATAGAAGACCAGGATGCACGACCGGATCAACGATCGAGGAGCACCGCCGTCGACCTCACGATCCCGATCACGATCGCGATCGAACGCCGCCGCTGCCTCCTCCGCCCGCAAGAGAGCGGGAAGCGTCGGCCCGAGCCCGCCGAGAGCACCGACCACCAGCAGCCGACGCCGACTCATCTCGCGAGGCCCGGTCCCCATGGTCGCCTCCTCCAGCCATCCCACACCGAGCGTTGTTTAAACGATTCTTGGAGAATAATCGCCGGGGCGCGGCAGGGCAACGTATCCCGCGGATCGAGGTGCCGAGTCGAAGCCTGCATGGGCGGCGCCAGCCGTCGACGAACAATTTCAGAACGAGCTGCCGAAGGAATTCGGTGGATGTCCACCCTCGATCCGATGCGATCGGATCGGTGCGCCACTTGCGAGAAGCTCGCAAGCCGGTTATAACGGGAAGATGGATCGGCGGGCTTGCCTCGCCCCGCACTGTCCCGAGGCCGCGACGCCACGCCTCGCGTCGCAGTTGGGACGATCCCCACCTGGTTGTCGCCGATCCTTGAACAAGGCGTCTCGTCTCCTGCTGGAATCGGGCGCGACCCGCGCCCAGAATGCCCCGCCCAGGGTGGCCCCGCCATGCCGAAGCTTCTCCCCGCCGCGATCGAACGTCCCGCCTGGACCCGGTTCCCGTGCCGACGCGTTCTCGCCATCGCCCTCGGGGCGATGCTTGGCACCACCCTTGGATCCGCAATGGCCGCCGATCGCGAGACGGGGTCGAAGACGGGCGAGCAGATCTACCGTCAGATGTGCGTCTCGTGTCACGGGGCCAACGGCGAGGGGTCCGACGACCATTTCCCCCGCCCGCTGATCGGCGATCGGACCCTGCCCCGGCTCACCCGCTACATCGCCGAGACCATGCCCGAGGACGATCCCGGCACCTGCGAGGGTCCCGACGCCGAGAAGGTCGCCGCTTACGTCTACGACGCCTTTTACTCGAAGGCCGCCCAGGCGAAGCACCCCATGCGACCGGCCCGGATCGAGCTTTCGCGACTGACCGTCCGCCAGTACCGCAACGCCCTGGCCGACCTCGTCGGCAGCTTTCGATGGACCCCCCAGTGGGGCGATCATCGCGGGCTGAAGGGGAATTACGCCGCCGGCCGAAGCAGCAGGCGAGGCGGCGGCGGACCCGGCGGCGACTTCGAACGAGTCGACCCCGAGGTTCGGTTCCATTTCGGCGGCGAGAGCCCCATCCCGGCGCAAAATGTCGTCAAGCAAGCGTCCCGGCATTATATCCCGCTTCCGGGATTGCCTGTCCCGCTGGTCCTTTTCCGGCAGTTCTCGCAGGAATACCGGGTGAGCTGGCAGGGTTCGGTCCTGGCGCCCGAGACTGGCGAGTACGAGTTCGTCGTCCGCTCCGAGAACGCCGTCCGGCTCTGGGTGAACGACCCGAACCGGCCGCTGATCGACCAGTCGGTGAAGTCGGGCAACGAGACCGAGTATCGCGCCTCGATCATGATGCTCGGCGGCCGGATGTACCCGATCCGGCTGGAGCTCGCCCGCGGCAAGGACGACAAGACCACGTCGATCGAACTGCTCTGGAGGGTTCCGAAGCACGTCCTTTCGACGATCCCGGCGCGGGCGCTCTCGGTGGCCGATGCACCCCGGGTTTATGTCCCGACGTCGCCGTTCCCGCCCGACGACCGGAGCATGGGATACGAGCGCGGGACCTCGATCTCGAAGGAGTGGGAGCACGCCACAACCGACGGTGCCATTGAGGCCGCCGACTACATTGCCGAGAACCTCGACGAACTCGCCGGGATTCGCGAGGCCGACACCGACGCCGACCGCGACCGAAAACTCCGCGGCTTCTGCACCCAGTTCGCCGAGCGAGCCTTCCGCCGGCCACTCCCGGATGAGTTGCGGAAGCTCTACATCGATCGACACTTCCAGGGGAGCCACGACCGCAAGGGGATCGCCAAGAAGGTCGTCCTCCTGGTGCTGAAGTCGCCGAGGTTCCTCTACCGGGAGGTCGGCACCGGGGCACCCGATGCGTTTGACGTGGCCTCGCGTCTTTCGTTCACGATCTGGGACTCGATCCCCGACCAGGCCCTGCGTGATGCAGCGGCGTCGGGCCGGCTCGCCGGTCGCGAGCAGGTCGCCGACCAGGCCCGGCGGATGGTCGCCGACCTCCGCGCCCGAGACAAGCTGCGTGCCTTCCTCCTGCAATGGCTCCGCGTCGACCAGGGCGCCGAGATCGCCAAGGATCCGAAGCTCTTCCCCGGCTTCGACGAGGCCGTGATCTCCGACCTTCGCGACTCGCTGGAGCTGGCCCTCGGCGAGGTCCTGGACAACCCCTCGGCCGATTTCCGCACCCTGCTCCGGTCGAAGGCGTTGTATCTCAACGGCCGCCTGGCGCGGTTCTACGGCGTGGACCTGCCGCCCGATGCACCGTTCCGGAAGATCGAGGCCGCCCCCGGAAATCGGTCGGGCGTGCTGACGCACCCGTACCTGCTCTCGAGCTTTGCCTACACGGCGTCGAGCTCGCCGATCCACCGCGGGGTCTTCCTGATGCGGAGCGTGCTCGGCCGCCCGCTTCGGCCCCCGCCCATCGCCGTGGCCCCGCTTGCCGCCGACCTCCATCCGGGCCTCACCACCCGCCAGCGCGTCGAATTGCAGACGAAGCCCGAGGCGTGCCAGTCGTGCCACACCATGATCAACCACCTCGGCTTCGCGCTGGAGCATTACGACGCGATCGGCCGATACCGTGACCGGGAGATGAACCGGCCAGTGGATGCCACCGGTTCCTACGAGTCCCGGACCGGTGAGCCGGTCCCGTTTGACGGCGCCGCTTCCCTGGCGGAGTTTGTCGCGGAGAGCGAGGAAGCGCACAACGCACTCGTTCAGCAGTTGTTCCATTATCTGGTCAAGCAGCCGATCCGCGCCTTCAGTCGGACCGAGCTGGTCGACCTCCGTGAAACGTTCGCGGCGAAGGGTTACAATCTTCGTGAATTGATGGTCGAA